>CAZZGV010000016.1:0-15183 GCA_964654255.1 uncultured Legionella sp.
TTTGGCCAATTGTTTGGAGGCCATTGCTTCCATCGCCTCGACCGACGGACCAATAAAAACAAGCTTTGCTTTTGCACACGCGCGTGCAAAATCAGGGTTTTCAGATAAAAAACCATAGCCTGGATGGATTGCTTCCGCACCACTCTCCAGCGCTGCGGTAATAATGGCATCAATGTTGAGGTAACTTAGCATTGCGGCAGGAGGGCCTATGCAAAAAGCGCGATCGGCTAGTGATACGTGAAGGCTATCGCTGTCTGCTGTTGAATACACAGCTATGGATTCAAGGCCCATTTTACGGGCCGTTTTAATGATGCGACAGGCAATTTCACCACGATTTGCTATTAGAATTTTGTTAAACATAGGTCCTTCAATCCAGTGAATAGGGTCTTTTGATAACTTATGAATTCTTTTTTTCTAAAAAAGCCTTTAAGCCTTGCTGACCTTCGGCTGATACACGTTGCTTGGCTATTAAAGAAGCAGTTAAATGTTGTACTTTATCATCAATTGGCATTGCTGCTACTTGCCTCACTAACGATTTGGCGTTTTTTACGGCGCCTGCTGGCCATTGAGCTAGTTGCTCGGCATACTTCAATGTGTAGGATAAAAGCTCTTCCTCGGCTACACAGTGTTGGATCAGTTGTAACTCCAATGCACGTTTAGCATTAAACGTTTCTGCGCTCATGAATAATCCAAGTGCTGCACGCTCGCCAATGGCTTTGATAACATACGGACTGATGACAGCCGGTATCAAGCCTAATTTCACTTCAGAGAAACAAAACGTTGCTGTAGTTGCGGCGATGGCTATATCACAGGCTGCAACGAGTCCTGCACCACCGCCCATGGCAGCACCTTGAACCATCGCAATTGTAGGCTTTGGATGTTGGTGTAGGGTATACATGAGTTTTGCTAATATGCCGGCATCAGCAAGATTTTCTTCCTCACTAAATGTCGCCATGCGTTGCATCCATGCTAGGTCAGCGCCTGCTGAAAAATGACGGCCATTGGCTTTGAGGATGATCACTCGGATGTTTGGAGCACTCTCTGCAGCATCGAGTTTTGATTGTAAATCGACCAACAAGGTATCATCGAATGCATTGTGTTTGTGTACTCTGTTTAGCGTGATGAAGAGTATGTGATTTTTTAATTCGCTAACGATGTCGCTCATGCTAATCCTGAAAGTTTTTAATACGGTAGTTCCTACATTCGAAAGACACCAAATGTTGTTGCTTCAATTGGTGCATTTAATGCCGCAGATAAGCTCAATCCTAGCACTTTTCTTGTATCCTCTGGGGCGATGACGCCATCATCCCACAAACGTGCACTGGCATAATAAGGATTGCCTTGCTTTTCATATTGTTCACGCATGCTTGTTTTAAATAGTTCTTCTTCGTTGACTGGCCATGACGTACCGTGTTTTGTGTGCTTGTCACGATTAATTTGTGCTAATACATTGGCTGCTTGCTCACCACCCATGACGGAAATTCGCGCGTTAGGCCATGTCCATAAAAAGCGAGGATCGTAAGCGCGGCCACACATGGCGTAATTTCCTGCGCCAAAACTTCCGCCGACAATAACTGTGATTTTGGGTACTTGTGCATTAGCGACCGCCATCACCATTTTTGCACCATGTTTGGCGATGCCTGCCGCTTCGTATTTGCTGCCTACCATAAAGCCTGTGATATTTTGTAAAAAAATCAAAGGGATTTTGCGTTGTGTGCATAACTCTATAAAGTGGGTGCCTTTTTGCGCGCTTTCGCCTAACAAAATGCCATTGTTCGCTATTATACCAACCGGGTAACCATATAAATGCGCAAATCCACACACTAATGTTGTGCCATATAATGCTTTAAATTCATCAAATTCAGAGCCATCGACAATGCGGGCGATGATTTCTCGAATGTCAAAGGGTTTGCGTGGGTCGGTTGGAATAATGCCATTTAATTCTTTTGCATCATAAGTAGGTTCACGGCTTTCTATGCGGCGGCATATTTCTGGTTTGTTGCGATTTAAATTACTAATTGTGCGTCTCGCTATGTAAAGTGCATGCGTATCATTTTCAGCATAATGATCGGCAACACCCGATTGACGGCAATGCACATCAGCTCCGCCTAATTCTTCTGCACTTATAATTTCACCAGTGGCTGCTTTTACCAGTGGGGGCCCAGCTAGAAAAATAGTAGCTTGATGCTGAACCATAATGGATTCATCGGCCATGGCCGGTACGTACGCCCCACCTGCGGTGCAAGATCCCATAACCACAGCAATTTGCGGAATATTTCTGGCTGACAAATTGGCTTGGTTATAAAAAATTCGACCAAAATGGTCACGATCGGGGAATACCTCATCTTGTAATGGCAAAAATGCACCACCAGAATCAACCAGATAAATGCAGGGGAGGTGATTGGCTTGTGCAATTTCTTGGGCACGTAGATGCTTTTTAACGGTTAGGGGATAGTACGTTCCGCCTTTTACGGTGGCATCGTTAATAACGATCATGCATTCTTGACCGCAAATGCGACCAATACCTGTGATAAGACCAGCCGCAGGAACCACGTCCTCGTAGACTTGATAGGCCGCCAGTTGTGATAGCTCTAAAAAAGGGCTGCCCGGATCAAGCAATTGTTGTAGCCGTTCTCGCGGTAATAATTTTCCGTGTTTCAAATGCCGTTCACGTGCTTTTTCATCGCCACCTAATGCTATTTGGGTGATGGTTTGTTGCAGTTGTTCCACTAGTTTTTGCATTGCTGTTTGATTGGCAATAAAATCGCTGCTAGTGGGGTGAAGCTGGCTTATAATTTGCGGCATGGGCTTCTTGCTCCTAACGAATCAGTACTTTGCTAAGCACGATAACCAGCCATATGATCCAGGTTGTCTCAATGAAATATGGCATGCGTTTGCCTTTGATTGCCAAGTAAACAAGACCTGGTATGGCTACAATTAGCGCAGGCAATAATACCAGTGTAAGCACTTTACGAATCAGGACACCTAAATCACTGTTGCTAAAAACCGGTGCTAACATGACATTAACATAGGTATAAAACATGTCGATGTATACAATGAGCAAATGAGCATATTTTGCAAACAATACAACGATAATACTTAGTAGCAGATAACCAACAGTTTGTCTTAACATTAAAGAACCTCTATCGCTATTGCTGTTGCTTCACCACCACCAATGCATAATGCAGCTACACCACGTGTTTTTTTCAGGTGTTTGAGTGCATAAATTAATGTTACTAAAATTCGCGCACCAGACGCGCCAATTGGGTGACCTAACGAACAAGCTCCGCCATGGATATTTACTTTTTCAATATCTAACTCAAGTTCTTTGATGGCAGCCATTGCAACAACGGCAAAGGCTTCGTTGATTTCGTATAGATCAACGTCGTTTGGTTGCCAGCCGGCTTTGTTTAATACATTTCGAATCGCGTCTACCGGCGCCGTAGTAAACCACTGGGGTTCTTGTGCATGGCTTGCATGAGCTACAATTTTAGCTAGGGGTTTGAGTCCACGTTGTTCAGCATCCGCGGCTGTCATCAATATAATGCTTGCGGCCCCGTCTGAGATAGAGCTGGAGTTTGCTGCAGTAACGGTACCATCAGCTTGAAAAGCAGGGCGTAATTGAGGAATTTTGGCTATTTTTGCGGCGTCGGGGCCTTCATCTTGGCTAATGATGGTTTCACCTTTACGGTCACTTATCGTAACGGGAACAATTTCTTCCTTAAACGCGCCATCTTTTTGTGCTTGTAACGCACGCGTTGTTGAGCGTATGGCATAGTTATCTTGATCTTCACGCGTAAAATTAAAATGTTTGGCTGTAGCATCAGCAAAGCAACCCATCAATCTACCGCGCTCATAGGCATCTTCTAAGCCATCCAGAAACATATGATCTTTAAGTTCACCATGACCCAAACGGTAACCAGAACGCGCTTTACTCAATAAGTAGGGCGCATTGCTCATGCTTTCCATGCCACCAGCAAGCACAATCTTCGCGGAGCCTGCTTTAATGGCATCATGGCCAAGCATGACGGACTTCATGCCAGAACCACACATCTTATTGATGGTAGTAGCACCGATGGAGTTTGGAATGTTCGCTTTTAACGCTGCTTGTCTAGCAGGGGCTTGTCCAATACCTGCTTGTAAAACACAACCACTGATAACTTCATCGATATCATTGGCTGATAGACCTGCCTGTTCAATAGCTGCTTTATGAGCAATCGCACCTAATTCGGGGGCGGAAAGCGTGGATAAACCACCTAACATTGCACCAGCGGGGGTTCTTTTTGCAGCAACAATAACGACATCATCGTGTTTCATGAGAGTTTTCCTTAAACAATTCGCGTCCAATCAACATCCGTCGAATTTCAGATGTTCCCGCTCCAATTTCATAAAGTTTGGCGTCTCGTAGCAGACGACCTGTTGGGTATTCATTAATGTAGCCATTACCACCCAATATTTGAATGGCTTGTAATGCATTTTGTGTGGCTTTTTCTGCGGTATATAAAATAACACTGGCGGCATCTTTGCGACTCACTGCTCCATTATCACAAGCTTGGGCGACAGCATAAAGATAGGCGCGAGATGCATTCAGGTCGCTATACATATCGGCTATTTTGCCTTGAATAAACTGAAATTCACCAATGGATTGGTTAAATTGCTTACGTTCATGCACATAGGGTAAAACAACATCTAAACAGGCTTGTATGATCCCAACAGGGCCTGCAGCAAGAATAGTCCGCTCATAATCAAGGCCACTCATCAGGACTTTTACTCCCTCATTGATATGACCAAGAACGTTTTCAATGGGAACTTCACACTGCTGGAAGACTAACTCACAGGTATTGGAGCCGCGCATGCCAAGTTTATCTAATTTTTGTGCGGTACTAAAACCGTTAAATTCTTTTTCAATAATAAATGCGGTAATGCCTTTACTGCCTGCTTGTTTGTCAGTTTTTGCATACACAACCAAGACATTGGCTTCCGGGCCATTGGTAATCCACATTTTGGTGCCATTTAGAATAAAATAGTCGCCTTTGCGCTCAGCGTGTAATTGCATACTTACCACATCAGAGCCTGAGTTTGCTTCACTCATGGCTAAAGCGCCGACGTATTCGCCGCTGATAAGTTTTGGTAAGTAGCGTTCTTTTTGCTTGGCATTGCCATTTAAGGAAATTTGATTAACGCATAAATTTGAATGAGCACCGTAGCTTAACCCTACCGCTGCAGAAGCACGTGAGATTTCTTCCATTGCAATGGCGTGAGCTAGGTAGCCCATGTTCGCGCCACCATATTCTTCGCTGGCGGTGATACCTAAAAGCCCCATGTCACCAAGTTTTCGCCATAAGTGATGAGGAAATAGATTATCAACGTCAATTTGTGCGGCGATGGGGGCTATTTCACGGTGGGCGAAATTGTAAACATTATCTCGTAGTAAGTCATACGTTTCACCTAATTGGTGTTGTAGGCCAGTGTACATAGATAACTTCCTTAAGCTTCCATAAATACGCTAGACTATACGCTTGATAACATACGTTGTGAAGATATCCTACGTGTCATTCCATGGAGAAAGATGTAATGCGTAAACTGGTGTTGTGGGGTCATCATCTTGATGAATACAAGGAAATGTTTGCTTTGTCTGATGCTGAGCTACACGGTAAACTGTTAGAGTACGGATGCGGAACCAGTGCTATAAATGCTGAGTTACGTGACAAAGATCGCTTCATTAGTTGTGACCCATTGTTTACCTTAGATAAGGGCACACTTGCTACCAAGGTTTCCTTAATTTTTGACGATATGGTTGAGCAGATAGAGCATCATCAGGATAAATTTGATGTTAGTCGTTATGGTAGTTTGGACGCTTTGGTCGCCGGGCGGCGTCAAGGTGTTGATGAATTTTTTGCAGATTATGAAAAAGGCAGGGACGAAAAACGTTACATTCCAGCGATTGATTACACATTACCGTTTGCCGATTTTGAATTTGATTTTGCACTTAGCTCGCATTATTTATTTGCAGATCTAGATGATCAAGATGTGGGCTTTCATTTGAATGTTATACGAGAGCTTGCGCGTGTGGCAAAAGAAGTCCGAATTTTTCCGTTGATTGATCGCCACGATCAGCTTTCTCCTTTTTTAGGCCCGGTTTTGTTAGGATTGCAGCAAGAGGGCTACGGTGCCGAGGTGCGAGAAGTGAGTTATCATTTACAACCCAAAGGTAACGCAATGTTGCGTGTTTGGGCCCAACAATGCCAGTTGAGTTAATATGCTTTATTTTCAGTCGATTGATGCAAAAAAATTTTTAACAGAGTACTGGCAAAAGAAACCATTAGTGATTCGCCAAGCGTTGCCAAACTTTATTAATCCATTAAGCCCGGATGAATTAGCTGGGCTTGCGATGGATGATAACATCGAAAGCCGTATGGTCTTTGAAACGCCAGGTAAAGCTCCTTGTTGGCAATTAAAACGTGGTCCTTTTATTGAGGCTGATTTCACAACGTTGCCCAAAACGCACTGGACCTTGCTTGTGCAGGCGGTGGATCAGATCATTCCTGATGTGGCCTCTGTATTGGATCATTTTGATTTTATTCCACAATGGCGTATTGATGATGTCATGATAAGTTACGCGGTCAAACACGGTAGCGTTGGTCCTCATTATGATAATTATGATGTGTTTTTGTACCAAGCTAGCGGTCAACGTAAGTGGTCATTAACGACCAAAAATTGCAACACAAAAAATTATTTAACTGATGTTGAGTTGCGTATCATGGCAGAGTTTGAGGTTGAAGAAGAGTACATTCTTCAGGCAGGAGACATGTTGTATTTACCACCGCACGTTGGCCATCATGGCGTATCGTTAGATGATGAGTGCATGACCTATTCGTTTGGTTATCGTAGCTATCAAGGGCAAGAGCTCTGGGATAGTTTAGGCGATTATTTATCTGAACATCAAACACTTACTCCTCTTTATTTAGATCCAAATTGGTCGACATTAAAGGCGACATCCGCTCTACCACGAGAAGCATGGTTAAGCGCGAAACATGTATTGCAAAAGATGCTGGATGATGACGCGATGCTGCAGTCATGGTTTGGTTGCTTTGCCACGCGCCTTGATCAACAGGCTGAGCAGCACATGCCTTTACCGTTAGAGGAAGAAGATTGGGGCGATCGAGCAGCGTTTATTGAAGCATTGCAAGAGAGCTCAGGGCTTTTGCGCGACGCCACTTGTCGCATGGCATATACCGATGATGAATGTTTTATAAATGGGTGCGTTTGGCACACAGTTGGTGTTTCTCCTGAGCTGTTTCAGCTGATAGCTAATCAACGCCAGGTAAGTTTGGCTGAATTGGAGCCATGGATACAGCAAGAAAGTAATCAGCAACTTCTTTATGATCTATGGAAGTTACAATGGTTACAATTAGGGGATGTATAATGTATCAACTTCTGCGCCCGCTTTTGTTTCTTCTTGATGCTGAAACTGCTCATCATGTGACCATGACAGCATTACGTTATTTGCCGCAGTGTTTTTTTAAAAAACCGCAAGGTGATGCTATAACCGTTATGGGGCTTACATTTCCTCATCGTGTTGGTTTGGCAGCAGGTTTGGATAAAAATGGTGATTATTTAGATGCGCTGGCCAAATTGGGTTTTGCATTTATTGAATTGGGAACAGTAACACCTCGACCGCAAGAGGGGAATCCCAAGCCACGTTTGTTTCGCATTCCTGCGGCCAATGCCATTATTAATCGGATGGGATTTAACAATCACGGTGTGGATGTTCTTGTCGAGAATGTTAAAAAGGCTCGTTATCAAGGTATTTTAGGGATTAATATTGGTAAAAATAAAGATACACCACTTGAAAAAGCCGTGGATGATTATTTATATTGCTTACGTAAAGTGTATGTACACGCGTCTTATATAACCATCAATATTTCATCACCGAATACACCTGATTTACGTCAATTACAGCAGGGTGATTATTTTAGACACCTAATTAATGAACTACGTGAAGAACAGCTGCAATTGGCTGATCAGCATCAGCGTTACGTGCCATTGGTCGTAAAAATTTCTCCAGACGAAACTGAGGAAACACTCAAACAGATAGCTGATGTTATTGTTTCGTTGGGAATAGATGGCATTATTGCAACTAATACCACCTGTGCTCGAGATGCGGTTAACTCTTTACCGTATGGTATGGAACAAGGTGGATTAAGTGGACGCCCTTTAGCGTTATCTTCAACACATTGTTTGAGGCTACTAAAAGAAATTGTTGGCGATGATGTAGCCTTGATTGGTGTAGGTGGGATTGATAGCCCCGCTATTGCTATGAAAAAGCTCCAGGCAGGTGCATCCTTGTTGCAAGTATATACAGGGCTGATTTATAAAGGGCCTGATTTAGTCAGAGCAATATGCCATAGCAATTGTTTGTAATCGATCATTTTTTGATTCATAATTTAGCACATATTTGTAATAGTTGAATTTTATTTATGCCTAAAACAGTAATTATTTCTAAGCATCCATCTGGTAATTTAGACAGTGAAAATCGGATGCAGGGATGTATTCAAGCTACTTGTCTTAACGAGATTGATGGGCAATCAACGTTAGTTATTTCTTCATTAGAAAATCGTCCTCTTTTATTAATTGACCCTGAGACAGGTGACGAAATATTAAGCTCACAAACAGCTGAGGGCTCGGGTTTGGCACCAAAAAAATCATTTTCGCCTGTAACATACAAAAAATTACAGGCTTTTGATCAAAAAATTGTTGGTTTTAATCGGTTGGGTGGTGATTTTCTTCATGGAAAACTAACAGTAGTTAGTCCTTTCGAATACTCGATTCAAATAATCTTGCCTTCTAACTGCGTATTACCTTATGAGTGGCCGTCGCTTCCTAAGACATTGACGGATAGATATATGTTTGCTGATACTAATTTAGGATTGGCATCTTTTTGGCGCATTACGCGGTTATGTCATGATATTGAGACTAAAAAGCCATATATTTTAAAAGTAATTCCCAGGGTTTTTTTAGCTAGAGGAGAAGGGCGAGTTGAACAGACGTTGTTAGAGTTAGAATTTCTCAAGCAATGTAGAAATGAACGGATTGTGTATAGTGAGGTGCAGGAAGATGAAAACAATATTTTTATTCTTCAGGAGGCTTCAATTTCAACAGATTGTGAAAATTTATTGAAATTACCTTTGTCTACAAATGCTAAAAAATATATTTTAAATGAAATGGTTCAGGCAATAGGATTTGTTCACAAAGCTGGATTTGTTCACAATCGTATTACTGGTGATCGTTTTAAATTATTTTATTCTGCGTTACAAGGTTTTCAAGTTAAATTAATTGATTTTGGTTATATAGGCCGAATAGATACCCGAGCTGCTATTGATTGGTGGGCATTTGATGTTGCCGCTGGAAGCGCTGAGATTGATACAGTTTCACCAGAACGAATTACAAAAGACTTACATATTGTTTCTGAATTAACAGATATTTATTCTTTAGGAACTATCTTTAGAAATGTTGGTTTTGAGGATCCAATAATTAATCGTATGTTAAGTCAGGAGAGATTAAAGCGCCCCACTATTAATGAGGTATCAACTGCAGAATTTTTCTCTGATATTGATCGTTCTTTTGCATTAAGTGAAATAAAAAGCCAGTTATTCAGGCAATTTTTTGCGAAGAGGTACGAGTCATTTTTCTTTTTTGCATCTAGTGCATCTACTGTAGAAAAAGAAAAACATAAACAAGATTTTTTGTATGCATCGGTGGAGGATCTCAGTAAACAGCCTGGTTCAATTTTTGATGATTTTGAAAATAGCATTATTTATCAAGATCAAGTCACTAATACCATGGGTTGGCCTAGTGTAACCAATATTTTGCCAATCTTTGAATATCCAGAAACTGCTTTTGCATTCCGTATTCAAGATTTAATACAACCAGATTTGCCAGAGCAATTTTTAAAATATATTGATAAAGGTGAGTGGCAAAAAATTAGATATGAATTAAAAAAGCAAGTTGTGGGTTCAGGTGATTCTACGTTGGCTGATCCAGAGTGGAGGCCATTTAGCTATAAAGATTTAGAACGTCCTACAGATCCAATTGAGATAGAAGCCAGTACTATGCTCCCATCAGCAGGTGGATATGCTCCAGAAACCAATTTAAATGTGCTAAGCATGCCCATTAAAATGCCTGAGCAAGTTGCAAAATGGCTTAATTCTAGTCATCGAAGGGCGCGTGACGGACAAGAATTTGATGGTCAAACCATTTATTTACCAGCAGAGCTTATTAATGGTTATCCTTCTCATGTTTTAATCAATATTATGTGTACGCTGTGCCTTGAATATTTTGTTAATCCTAAAAAATTAGCAGATGCTTATGCCTACTTAACGTTGAGGAAGGGGGTTGTTTCTTGCTCTGGTTCAAACAAATTGGGTCATGGTGGTTGGCATGTGGATGGATTGTGGGGGGCGCGAACCAAACATTTTCCACCTAATGAAACTCATTCAAAACCAACCAGTGATCGACAGTATATCATGACGTCAAGTGATGAGATGCGAACTGAGTGGACAGGGTTTGGTGTGAATTTTAGTCCATTGGAAAAAGTAGCTGCTAGTTATGGGTTAACGCTTGAGGAATATTTAAATAAAGATAGTAAAGAGCCAATTCCACCAGCACCGATTCAAAAGGTAATTGAAAATGCTATTGAGGATGCTATAGTCAAATGCGGGGAATCTGAGGTTGTTCATTATTTACCTGCTAATCGATTAGCTTTTTTCGACTCTCGCGTTATTCATCGTGCTCCAGTGAACACGACTGGTCAACCAATTTTAAGAAGTAGTTTTAGATGTGCTTTTTCTTCGGATCCTTTTTGTAAGTTGGGTGTGACGGTAAATCCTTTCTTAGGTCCAATAACGCCGTTGTTGTTTTATAGCATCGAAAAACCTATTGTACTTGATGCAGGTTCAGAGGAGTCTAAATTTATCCAACCTGGAAAACGCGAATGATCTAGTAAGCATATTTTTTAAAATATGAAAGTTAATTTAAAGATAGATTTCATTGCCAATATACATCTATGGATGTTAATTAGTATTTGATACCTAATTCTGTAAAGCCGAGCGTAATATGTAATTGGCACTCTGATGTAATAAGAGGTACAATTCGTCAAAATTAAAACCAATCGCGTCGCACTTCACTATGAAAAAAAATCTACATGGCAAATCCGGACCTATATACCGTCGTTTATTTACGCACGTAAAGCCATTTTGGCCATTGTTGGTGTTGGGTATAGTAGCTAACGTTTTTGCGTCGGCAATTGATGCTGGTTTCACATATATGATGAGGCCATTGCTTGATAAAAGCTTTATTAACGTTGATATTGAATTTATTAAAAAAATTCCCGTATATATATTACTGGGGATTTCAGTTCGCGGTTTGGTAAATGCCTTAGGTAGTTATTGCATGACGTGGGTAGCGCGTTCTGTGGTCAACGTTATGCGGCAACGGGTGTTTGCCCACATTATTCGCCTACCCGCTGATTATTATGATCAGGCAACATCCGGGCAATTATTATCAAAAATTCTTTATGATGTTGAGCAAGTAGCACAAGTAAGTGCTGATGCGTTGACGGATGTTGTGCAAAACACCTGTTTAGTGGTTGGCTTGTTGACGGTTATGATGATGATTAGCTGGCAATTGTCATTGGTGTTTTTAGTGACGGTGCCGTTTATTGGCATGATCGTTAATTTTACTAACAAGCGCGTACGTCGCATTAGTCATAAAGTGCAAAAATCCATGGGTGAAGTCACTGAAATTGCGGGTGAGGCGATTGAAGGTTATCGCGTGGTTCGCATTTTTGGTGGTGAGCAATACGAAGTTGGCAAATTTAATAAAGCGACAGAGTCTTCTTTCCGAAATGATATGAAAGTGGCGGTCAGTAAAGCAATTAATGTGTTGGGTGTGCAATCCATCATCGCTATTGGTATAGCCATGATTATTTTTGTTGCTATCAAACTGGTTGCAGTTATTACCGTTACAGCAGGCTCTTTTCTTGCCATTATCGCGGCTATGTTGCAACTGATTCGACCGTTAAAAATTTTAACGACCTTAAATGCTAGTATTC
Source organism: uncultured Legionella sp. (assembly GCA_964654255.1). GTDB lineage: Bacteria > Pseudomonadota > Gammaproteobacteria > Legionellales > Legionellaceae > CAZYME01. Next base: position 12,113 of record CAZZGV010000016.1, read on the forward strand.
AACGTGGTCTAGCAGGTGCAGAAAGTGTATTTTCGTTACTTGATGAAGTTGTAGAGTTGCCTCAAGGTAAACAAATACATCGTAAAGTACAGGGTGCCATTCAGTTTGAAAACGTTTCTTTTGCATATCGTCAGGGGCCTTTGGTATTGCATAACGTTGATCTTCAAATAAATGCTGGGGAAACAGTTGCACTTGTAGGGCATTCAGGCAGCGGAAAAACAACCATAACCAGCTTGTTACCGCGTTTTTATGATGTAACCAACGGTAAAATTAGTTTAGATGGTACACCTATTAATGAATTATCGTTGAGCAGTTTGCGAGACCAAATCGCTTTGGTAACGCAGCATGTCACACTGTTTAATGATACTGTCGCAAATAATATAGCGTATGGGCGCTTTGATCTAAGTCGTGAGCAAATAATAAAAGCTGCTGAAAAGGCCTATGCTCATGAATTTATTGAAAATTTACCGCAAGGTTATGACACACCTATTGGTGATAATGGTGTGTTGTTGTCTGGTGGGCAGCGTCAACGTATTGCGATTGCGCGTGCGATTTTGAAAGACGCACCTATTTTGATTTTAGACGAGGCTACATCAGCATTAGACAGTGAGTCGGAGCGCTATATTCAGGCGGCCCTTGAACAAGTGATGAAAAATCGCACTACGTTGGTGGTTGCACATCGTTTATCAACCATTAAAGGTGCTGATAAAATTATTGTTATGCACCAAGGCCACGTTGTTGAGCAGGGTAACCATGAGCAATTGCTTGCAATGGAAGGGCATTATGCTAAATTGTATCGGGTTTACCCAATGAGCGTTGGACACGAAGAAGCGGTTGTTTAATGCAAATTTTTGTTAATAAATGTTGGTATAGCCACCATCCATTACGTTGGATGTTGCTTCCCTTTACCCTGCTATACCAGTTTATAACTACATTGCGCCGTATTTACTTGCAACGTTTTTGTCAGCAACGCTTTTCTGTTCCTGTTGTGGTGGTAGGCAATCTTACGGTAGGTGGTGTAGGTAAAACCCCCTTAGTGATCGCTTTGGCGTGCGAATTCCAAGCGCGCGGTTTGCGTGTTGGTATTGTGAGTCGGGGATATGGTGCAAGTATTTCGCATTTTCCTCACGAGGTCAGTAATACCGATACCGCGCAGATGGTGGGAGATGAACCCCTGTTGTTGGTTAAAAAAGCCAATTGCCCGGTTGTGATTGCTCCTAAACGAACTGAAGCCGTGCAATACCTGCTTGAGCATCATGGTAGTCAGATCATCATTAGTGATGATGGCTTGCAGCATTATGCGATGGGACGTGCCATAGAAATTGTTGTTATTGATGGACTGCGAGGCTTAGGCAATGGCATGTGCTTGCCTTCAGGCCCACTGCGAGAGAGTAAAAGGCGTTTAAAAACAGTGGATTTTTTAGTTGTAAATGGTGGCGAGAGACTGGGTGCTTATCGTATGGATTTAAAGCCGGGTGAAATAAAGCAGCTCACGACCGGCAATGTATTGGCCCGAAACGATTTGAAAGGCCCAGTCGCTGCAGTAGCTGCAATTGGTCATCCGCAACGTTTTTTTGAAACGTTAAAAGAAATGAATTTAGAGTTTACTGAATACCCATTTAATGACCATCATTGCTTTACGTCTGATGAATTCATGTTGCCTGAAAAACTAGTGGTGATGACAGAAAAAGATGCGGTAAAATGCGAATCATTTGCTACAGACGATATGTATGTTTTGCCAGTGGAGGCGGTAGTTTCAGATAAATTTTGGGATGCTTTATGGTTGCACAAACAATTACAAGGATTAAGATGAGCTTTTTTCAATTGAGACGGTTGTTTGTATGTTTTACCCTATTTATAAGTTCCATTTACGCGGCTAACACAGACACTCCAATTAGTTTTTTACCCACCGATTCTGCTCATGCAAATTGGGTGTTTTCTGGTTTAGTAACCAATGAAAGTGGCGATAATTATGGTTACTTTTTTCAAATTCAACGTGATGGGGCCGAGTTTAATACGTTAGCTGCACTATTTGATGCTCAAACCAAGAAGGTGATTGTCATTGATGAAAGCAAAGCGACCATTACTGATCCTACAACACAAAATTGGCATGTGGGTCAGGCTTTTTTGCGTTTTAACCCTATTAACGACAGTTGGATTTTTGGCTTAAAAACGCATGATAAAAAAGGCTTTAATTTTAAAGTTGATATGTTGAAAGAGCCACAAGACAATCCTATTGTGCAAAATTTACGCCCAGGTGTTGAATTACTCGTGAGCCAAACCAGTCGGTTAAATGGTCATATTCAAACTGGTGATGACAGTAAAGAGCAGTTTGTAACTGCTAAAAATGCTTGGTTCCGACAAATTTCATTGACTGAGCAACCCAGTAAGAGTCATCCATTTACTGGTGTGTTGTGTCGCTTTAATGATGGTAGCGGCTTTTACTCAGTCAATATGGTTGAGGCAGACGCGTTGCGGGGTGCTGTTGCGGGTTGGAGAGATGGGCAGGGCATATCAGCGATGATGTCACAGTTTGTTAATATTACACAGGCCCCCGAAGGCGCTTGGCACATTCGGTTGGCATCACCCAGTCTTCATTTAATTCTTTCAGATTTCATTAAACAAGATCCTGTTGTGGCGGCTGGATTTGTGGCGGATGCTGCAACTCCAGGGTTTTGTATGCTCAGCAAGGGATCGATAGGGGTTTCGTAACGTTGTATATAGAGTCAAATTCAGCAGGTTGGGGCAGTCGAATAATATGCCTGTGGGATAACCTAACTACCTAAACGATTAATTCTGAATGAAGTTGTTCAATACCCTCACGGCACTTAAAATACACTAAATTTAACCACTTGTGAGCTTGGAGGCTGCTTCTTGGTGTGATAAAAAAGGTGACCTTACGTTCGCTGGCTGCTTAAACGGCCAAAGTCGAGTTATATTAGCTTATCCTATTTGTTCATTTTTTACGTAACTTTCTTTTTGTGATAAAATAAAGCTCTTTTTATGCAAAAAAAGGGCGCCAAGGGATGCGGTGCGCTTATTTAGAGGCGTGAGCGATGAATTTTAGCGAA
>CAZZGV010000017.1:0-15041 GCA_964654255.1 uncultured Legionella sp.
CACGAAACTCTGGTGCTTCGGTATCACGGGGCTGGGGTATAGAAACGGGCAAATCGGCGCGAATATAACCTGGATCACTTCCCAAAATAACAATGCGATCAGCCAGCATCGCGGCTTCTTCAATATTGTGGGTTACCAATAAAATGCCATTTGTATTGGTTTTTTTCTCTTGCCACAAGCGCAATAAGTCCGATTTTAAATTTTCCGCCGTTAGTACATCCAAGGCAGAAAAAGGTTCATCCATTAGCAATACATCTGGGTTAATCACTAACGCACGCGCAAATCCAACACGTTGACGCATACCGCCAGATAACTCTTTTGGAAAAGCCGACTCAAAACCGTCAAGGCCAATGGTATCAATGGCTTCAATCGCACGTTGCCTACGCTCTTCACGTGACACGCCTTGAGCCTCAAGCCCTAACTCTACATTTTCCAATACCGTTAACCATGGCATCAATGCAAACGATTGAAAGACCATAGCAATACCTGGTACTGGCTGGGTTACCGCTTGCCCACGATAGGTTACATGCCCACTCGTTGGCGCGACCAAGCCTGCGATAATACGTAATAATGTAGATTTTCCAGAGCCTGATTTGCCAAGTAAAGCGACAATTTCACCTTCTTTCAATTTAAAATTTACATCATCAAGCACCAATAAATCTTGTGTAGCCGCTTTTTTAAAGGCCTTACGTAAATGCTCGATAGCAATGATGTTTGACATATATAGGCCTCAATTGAAATTAAAACGTTCTTCTGCCAAGCGATACAAAGGCCGCCAGATGATATGATTAAAAAGAAGTACATAAATACACATCATCGCTGTTCCTAATGCAATTTTAGGAAAATCACCTGAAATGGTACTGGCCTGAATATATTCTCCAAGCCCGGTTGCTTTAAGTGTTGTATCACCCCAACTCACCCATTCAGCAACAATACTAGCATTCCACGCACCACCTGCGGCAGTAATCGCTCCGGTTATATAAAATGGAAAAATGCCAGGTAAAGCAAGACGCCGCCACCATTGCCACCCTTTTACACCAAAATTATCTGCTACTAAATATAAATCGCGAGGAATCATCGATGCGCCAGCGATAACATTAAATAGTATGTACCATTGCGTCCCTAGAATCATTAGCGGAGTCACCCAAATTTCCACACTAAGATGGAACGTTACAATAGCAATCACAAATAATGGATAAAATAAATTAGCAGGAAATGCTGCAAAAAATTGAATAACCGGCTGAATTTTCTGTGCCAGGTGTGGCCGCAAACCTATCCAAACGCCTACTGGAATCCAAACCAAAGAACTCAATATAATTAATACAATCACACGCAGCCCAGTAGCCGCACCTAAAAAAAACACATGCAAAATTTCTTTTACTTGTAAAACAGCAAGAATATAGTGCGATAAAACATAACCACCACTAAGAATAGCTAGCAATACAATAGTATTCCATAACCAGTCGATGCGTTTTTGTCGACTAAAATCAACCTCCTTTATTATTTTTGGCCCATACTGACACAGCCATTTAGCATTAACAAAACGGTCCCTTACTCGTGCCAACACTTCATCAAAACGCACCATTAAACGACTTCGACGAATCAGGTCAATCAACCACGATTGGTATTCTTCTCCATCAGACGCTTGTTCTGCCTTGAATTTCTCTGACCAAGCGATAAGTGGCCTAAATAAAATTTGGTCGTAAAGAAAAATAACAATCACCATGGTTAAAATAGCATAACCAACCGCATACAGATCTCGATGCTCAATCGCCAAGGCAATATAAGAGCCCACCCCCGGCAAGCGTATATTTTGATGCGCTACCGCAATCGCCTCAGACAACACTACAAAAAACCAGCTGGCGGACATCGACATCATCATATTCCACAATAACCCTGGCATAGAAAAAGGAACTTCAATCTTCCAAAATCGCTGCCAAGCAGAAAGCTGAAACATCGAAGCAGCTTCACGCATATCATTCGGCACCATTTTAAGCGATTGATAAAAACTAAAGGTGATGTTCCACACTTGCGAAGTAAAAATTACAAAAATGGATGCACATTCAGGACCTAATAAACTATTTGGAAAAAGACGAATAAAACCTGTGATAGTAATAGCAAGAAAGCTTAAAACGGGCACCGATTGCAAAATATCAATAGCAGGAATAATGATTTGCTCTGCGCGCCGATGTTTAGCAGCCAAAGCACCAACCACAAACGTAAAAATAACCGACAAAAACAAAGCAATAAACATACGCAATACAGTGCGCAATGCATAAAATGGTAAATGAATAGGGTCAAGAGAAATAGGTAATGACTGACCTAGCGAATACGGAGTTGCCATCTGCTTGCCAGCCCATCCCAAAAAAAATAGGATAGAAAGCACTAAGATCAATAGCAGCACATCCCAACGATTGAGAAATCGACTGACATTTTCACGATTAGCAAAATAAAAATGATTGTTCGCCACAAGCTATACCTTAAAATAATGCGTCATTAGGGACTGCTCTGATAGATTTTAACATGAATGTGCGCAAATGCGGACTTATCAGTTATTGTAAACAACCTCGAAAAACGGTCTACAATAAGAAATAAACCATTCTCTGGAATTATCATGATGTATAGACAACTTTTTTTGTTGTGTTTTGCATTGCTCACCCTGCCAGCGCGGGCAACTGGTGCATTAGATAATACACAACTTGCTGTTTGGGCAAATGAAGCCATTATCACAACGTATACGTACAACTCTCAAAACTATATCAATCGTCAAAAAGAAATTGCTTTTTATTTTACGGCTCAAGGCTGGATAGCCTACAGTAATGCGTTAATTGCGTCTAAGTTACCAGAAACCGTGCAAAAAAATGCGTATAATGTAAGCGCTGTTGCAACAATGCCTCCGCAAATTAAAATACTGCACGATAACTATTGGCAAGCAGTAATGCCCGTTTTGGTTGTTTATAAAAACCCACAGTATATTCAAAAACAGACATTAGAGGTCACCATTGAGTTTACCACGGCCCCAACAGGACAAGGTGTTCGTGGTTTAGCAATTGCTAGCTTACAAGCAAAAGTAGTAACACCGTCTTGCCAATGCGTAGCAGAGGCACATCCTGCTAATAATAACGATTAAAAAGAATGACCATATGCAACAATAATAATCCAATAATAAAGCCCAATATTAAATTAAGTTTCCATGGAATGGTTATATCGAGCACTGCTTGTGCAGGGTTTTCAGGGTTATAATACACGTCAATAGGATCATTTTGCTTGTATGCATTAACCGCACGATAAGCGACGTCTCGTGCATGCGCGCTATGAAGATTAATATGTGCGATATCTAGAAATAATACGTCACCAATAAACTCTCGATCATCTACCTTATAAACATACTCAATTTTTGGCCATAAGCGATGTTCATATGTCACCAATTCACATTCTGTGATATAGCCTTGTGTTTTAAACCAGAGCTTTGTTTCACGCGTCATTTGCCTAACACGCCAAAAATGAACAAACAGGCCCATTAAAAAGACAAGCCAGCCCACATCAAGTGCGTTCTGCCAAGAAATAAATGAAATTGCTTTATGATGGCTAATTTGAAAATCTCTAATAACAAAAGGGTGGCTAGATAACGTTTATTGTTAAGTGAAAGCCTCAAAAATTGCAAATTATATTTAATCTTAGCAAGATTACGGCTAACGTCTTACTGTGCCAAAAAGTGCTTTGACACCCTTGATGACCGCTATCATCTCGGTATAATCAGCTACACATGGAATCCTAAAAGGAAACGGAATGATTCAAAAAACCACTCTACATGCCAGCCATAAAGCACTTGGCGCCAGAATGGTCGACTTTCATGGCTGGGAAATGCCCCTGCATTACGGCTCTCAACTCGAAGAGCATCATTACATACGAAAACATGCCGGAATGTTTGACGTCTCACACATGACGGTTGTTGATGTCTTAGGTGCTGGTGGACGACAATTTCTGCGTAAATTATTAACCAACGATGTCGATCAACTCCAACATACTGGACGTGCATTATATACCTGTATGTGTAATGAGCATGGTGGCATTATTGATGACTTAATTGTCTACCAGCGCGCGCCTGATAATTACCGCCTTGTATTAAATTCTGCAACACGTACTCGTGATTTAGCATGGATTCGTGAAAAAATTTCAGGATTTTCCGCAGGATTGCAGGAGCGAACTGAATTAGCCATGCTAGCTGTTCAGGGCCCTGACGCCATCAATAAAACATTAAGCATACTCAATCCCGCACAAGTTGATGCCATCTCCACACTAACTTATTTTGAATGTGTTGATGTCGACAATTGGTTCTTTGCTCGCACAGGTTACACCGGCGAAGATGGTTTAGAAATTATTGTTCCTCAAGATGACATCGCAACGTTGTGGTCTTCGTTACTCGATGCAGGTGTAAAACCTTGTGGATTAGCCGCTCGTGATACGCTACGTTTGGAAGCGGGGATGCTTCTTTATGGCCAAGATATGGACGAGTCAACCACACCGCTAGAATCAGGATTAGCATGGGTTGTGAAATGGCAACCAGAAGACCGTGATTTTATTGGCATGGGAGCGTTGTTATCACAAAAACAACAAGGTTTAAAACGTAAACTGGTCGGCCTAATCTTAGAAGACAAGGGCGTCATGCGTCCTGGGCAACAGGTCATTATTGAAGGCCATGCAGATGGCGTTATTACTAGTGGAACATACTCACCCACATTAGGTAAATCGATTGCATTTGCGCGAGTACCAATCGCCACAGAAACAAAGGTAATGATCGATATTCGAGGAAAACTATTACCTGCTACTGTTTGCAAACCACGTTTTGTAAAAAATGGGGCAGCAATTTAAAGTTTAAAATCTAGCACCACTCTATTTCAACGTATAAGGATAGCGTCATGACTGATACACCAAACCATTTAAAATTTACCCAAACTCACGAGTGGATCAACCACGATGCTGATGAAATGACGATGGGTATTACAGAACACGCACAACAACTTTTAGGCGACATGGTCTTTGTTGATCTGCCGCAAGTGGGCGATGAAGTAAATGCTGGCGATGAAATAGGTGTTGTTGAGTCTGTCAAGGCTGCTTCTGATTTTTATGCACCTATCAGTGGTGTCGTGGTAGCAGTTAATCAACAGGTCAATGCCGATCCTGCTCTGGTTAATAATGACCCTTACGGCGCAGGTTGGTTAGTTAAAATAAAAGCAAGCAATCACGATGAACTTAATGACTTGCTGGATGCTGAGCAGTACCAAAACGAGATAGCAGAGGACGATCACTAAGATGCCTTACATTCCCCATACGACTGAAGATAAACATGCAATGCTGGCGAGTATCAAAGCGCCAGATACCCAAGCATTGTTTGATGAAATTCCAACTGCACTGCAATACGGTGAATTCAAAGACATGCCAGACGGCATGAGTGAAATGGCCATGCTAAAACATGCGCAAGAATTAGCAAACAAAAATCATAATGGTATTTGTTTTATGGGCGCAGGCAGTTACGAGCATCATATTCCTGCAGCGGTATGGGATATCGCATCACGCGGAGAGTTTCTTACCGCCTACACGCCTTATCAGGCTGAGGCGAGCCAGGGTACGCTGCAGCTGCTTTATGAATATCAAACCATGATAGCTGAATTAACGGGCATGGATGTCGCCAATGCGTCGATGTATGACGGAGCAACTGCTCTTGCAGAGGCTGTATTAATGGCAGTTCGTATCAATCGTCATAGCAAGACCAATCGCGTATTAATTGCAGGTACCGTGCATCCCTTGTACCGTGAAACACTAGAAACAATCGCACGCAATCAGCACATTGAAATCATTACCCTGCCTATAGATATGAAGCAAGGTATTACCCCGCTTTCTGCATTAGAAAAATATCAAGGCGAAGATATTACCGCATTGGTTATCGCTCAACCCAATTTTTTTGGCTGCTTGGAGCAGGTGGATGCAATGAGCAATTGGGCTCATGCAAATCAAACCATTAGCATTGCATGCGTTAACCCTGTTTCTCTTGGCCTGCTAAAACCACCTAGTCTATGGGGAACAGCGGGAGTAGATATTGTTTGTGGCGAAGGCCAGCCATTTGGCTCTCCCATGGCGTCAGGTGGACCTTATTTCGGCTTCTTTAGCACGCGCATGCAACATGTGAGACAAATGCCTGGTCGTTTGATCGGTCGAACGCTAGATAAAGATGGCAAGATAGGTTACAGCCTAACGTTACAGGCACGTGAGCAGCATATTCGACGCGCAAAAGCAACGTCCAATATTTGTACTAATCAAGGCTTATTAGTCACTGCAGCAACTATTCATATGAGCTTACTCGGTGCAGAAGGTTTAGCCCAAGTAGCTCAGCAATGCCATCATAATACGCACAAGCTCGTCGCAGCGTTAACACAAATTAAAGGTGTTGAGCTTACGTGTGAAGCACCTTATTTTCATGAAGCGTTATTACGATTAAATAAACCAGCGCCAGCTGTACTAAAGGCCCTACTCAAAGCAGGAATTAACGGCGGCTATGCAGTTGAAACGCATTACCCGCAATTTGCTAATTCATTGTTAGTTTGTGCAACAGAAATGCGAACAAGTGAAGACATCGCACAGTATGTTCAAGCCTTAACACACATCATGACGAGCGAGGAATAAGATGTTCATCATCCAATTAACCTATAAAACATCACTTAACGAAGTCGATAAATATTTACAAGCTCATCGTGAATATCTTGATTACTTCTACAAGCAAGGTTTGCTATTAATGTCTGGCCCAATGGTACCACGTACCGGGGGTATCATTATTGCCCTGACCAAAGACAAAGCACTTTTAGAGTCGATATTACAAAACGATCCTTATCATCTTGCTGAAATTACCGATTACCAATTAATTGAATTTACTCCTGTAAAACATCGAGACGAACTTACTGATATTATCCATAAGACGGAAGGCAAATTATGTTGATCTTCGAACAATCGCAACCAGGACGTCAAGCCACTGCGCAAGCACCCGCCATGAACACGCCTCAGCACACCATTCCTGCCAACTATTTGCGTCAAACACCACCACGTTGGCCAGCCTGTTCTGAATTACAAGTGGTACGGCATTTTACGCGGTTATCACAAAAGAATTTTGCAATTGATACCAATTTTTACCCATTGGGCTCCTGCACAATGAAATACAATCCACGTGGCGTGCACAAAGCGGCATCCATACCCGGCTTTATCAACCGCCATCCACTTGCCACTGCCGAAGCAAGCCAAGGATTTTTAGAAATAATGCACAGCTTGCAAGAATATCTAGCTGAAATTACGGGCATGGCTGGTGTCTCCTTAACACCAATGGCAGGATCGCAAGGTGAGTTTGCTGGGGTGGCGATGATCAAAGCCTATCACCAATCCCGTGGTGATAGTGCGCGAGATGAGATGCTGATCCCCGATGCAGCACACGGCACAAACCCTGCGTCAGCTGTCATGTGCGGTTTTAAAGTTGTTGAAATTCCTACCGGACCTGATGGAGATATAGATCTTGAGGAATTACGCCAAAAAATAGGCCCCAGAACAGCCGGTATTATGCTGACCAATCCTTCGACACTAGGCTTGTTTATGCGTCAAATTAAAGACATTGCTAACATGGTCCATCAGGCAGGTGGTTTATTGTATTACGATGGCGCTAATTTAAATGCCATTCTAGGCAAAGTAAGACCCGGTGATATGGGCTTTGATGTGATGCATTTAAATTTACACAAAACCTTTGCTACGCCACACGGTGGTGGTGGGCCAGGCGCAGGCCCGGTCGCTGTAGGTAAACGCTTACTACCATTTTTGCCTTTACCCATTGTCATCAAAGATGATAATGCCTATCGCTGGGCAGACCGCACAGATGTCCCACAAAGCATTGGTCGATTATCTTGTTTCATGGGCAATGCTGGTATTTTACTGCGTGCTTATTTCTATATACGCGTATTAGGTAAAGATGGCTTACTACGCGTTTCAGAATTCGCTACGCTAAATGCTAATTATTTGCTAGCCGAATTAACCAAAGCAGGCTTTACACCCGCCTACCCAGGACGACGCGCCAGTCATGAGTTTATTTTAACGCTCAGTCCTGAAAAAAAGAAATATGGCATAACAGCCATGGATCTTGCCAAACGCCTATTAGATTATGGCTTTCATGCACCAACAACATACTTCCCACTTTTAGTACCCGAGTGTTTATTGATTGAGCCCACTGAAACAGAATGCAAAGCTGAATTGGATGGCTTTATTAATGCCATGAAAACGATTCTTCATGAAGCAGAAACAAAGGCATCTTTGTTGAAAGATGCGCCACATAGCTTGCCGGTCAAACGTCTTGATGATGTAAAAGCGGCCCGCGAGTTAGATTTAAATTATTATGGAGAAAAAGGCTAGATCACTGACCTGTTACTTGCGCCCTAATTGGGGCGCTAACTCGTCTAGCACAGGCGCTGTGTTTGGCATGATGTTGTGCCATATAAAAAAGGCTTCTGCTGCTTGTTCTATTAACATGCCTAAACCATCCATCGCGACACAACCATGAGCATAAGCAAAAGCAACAAACGCTGTTGGCTGGCGTTTGCTGTAGGCTAGATCATAACAAAATGGTTTTGCAGCCATTAATTGCTCTGGCAATACTAAACACTGACCATCTAAACTGGCAGAAGTGGCGTTGATGATAATGTCGTAATTGCATTTATACCCTAAATCTTCCCATCGACAACACGTAGCGTTTAGAAAATCATCTTGTAATGCCTGCGCATTTTTAAATGTACGATTAACGATCATTAGCTGTTCTGGATGGGCTGCCAGCAAAGGACCAATAACACCTCGCGCAGCACCTCCTGCACCGAGTATTAGAATTTTTTTACCTGTTATATGGATATAACGACTAAGATCACGCAGTAAACCTACACCATCAGTATTGTCTGCATGCAACTGCCCTGAGTGCATCCACAACGTATTTGCCGCACCTGCTTGTTGGCAGCGCAAGGTTTTTTGTTGACTCATGGCGAAGGCTTGTTGCTTGCAAGGCAGCGTAATATTTAATCCTTTTCCACCATGCTGAAAAAACTCAATCACTTGTTGCTCAAAGCGAAGCACATCAATTTGAATTTTTTCGTACGTTAACGTTAACCCTGTTTGCTTGGCAAATAATTGGTGAATAAGCGGCGAGAGACTATGATGAATGGGGTTGCCCATGACGGCATATTGTTTGGATGGCATCTGGATACCCCACTATGTTAGGTAAGTCGGGCCATGGGCCAATGGCGCTGCATTAAGGAGAAAATCTTTTCTGCCCACGTCCCACGGCTTGTCCGAGGGATCCAACGATCTGAGTCTGCGTCTAGATCTAAGGAGAAAATCTTTTCTGCCTACGTCCCACGGCCGAACCCACCACTTTAAATGTCTATAGTACGTCAAGGCGCCAAGAACAACGCCTTAACATGTTACCCGGCTAAACTCTTTAAAACCAACTCCTTCAAATCTCGCGACAACTCAACCGCAGCTAGGCGCTCTAATTGCTGTTTAATGAGCATTTTCCGGGTTGTATCTAAACGCTGCCAACGGGTAAGCGGTGTTGCTAAACGAGCGGCGATTTGTGGGTTTATTTTATCCATTTTTAATAATATATCCGTTAAAAATGCATAACCACTACCATCAATTGCATGAAAATGGCGTGGGTTATTTTGTGAAAATGCCCCTAACAAGGCTCGCACTTTATTTGGATTTTTAATATTAAAGGCAGGATGCGACATAAGTTGTTTTACATGAGCTAATGTATCAGCACGCTCAGAGCTAGCTTGCAAGGCAAACCATTTATCCAGTACCAACTCATTTTTTTCCCATTGCTGGTAAAAACTCTGAATGGCTTTTTCACTTACCTGAGCATCAGCACTATTCACCAGCAACGCAAAACTTGCCATCTGATCAGACATTGTCTTGGCGTTAGCAAACTGTTGCTGACAAATAGCCAACACATCATCTTCACGCGCCTTCATCATCAACCACAAGCAAACATTACGCAATTTACGACGACTATATGCTTGTCCATTCATCGCATGATCTTCTTGTTGCCATAACGACGCATACATAGCGTTTAGATCTGTAAATAACGCACGCCCCAGCTCCGCACGATAAAAATCGCGAGCAGCTTCTACTTTTTCAACATCCATATCGTTCAACACAGCAGCCAGATCTTCAAATCCAGGAGGGGTTAACAATTCGGCACGTAATTCAGCATCAAGGGATTCATCGCTTAGTACATGTCGAAACGCCTCAATCAATGCCTTAGAAACCTGCCAGTCTTTACGTGGTGAATGGTAACACTTGGTAATACAAGCAAGGGCTAAATTCTGTGACGCATCCCATTTTGAAAAGCCATCTTTTTCAAAGCGCAGTAGCGCCAATTGTTCATCTTGGCTGATGTCACGATGCAACTTGACTGGTGCTGAAAAACCACCTAACAAAGAAACAATTGGCTTTTCAGTCAACTTATCAAATGTAAAGGTTTGTTCTTTTTCACGTAACTCCAGCACGTCATTATCTAACGGCAACATTTCACCCTTTGCATTAAACAACGCTATCCGGATTGGAATATGGAATGGTTGTTTATCATGACATTCGGGCGTAGGAGGACAGGTCTGTGTGAAGGTCAATGTTAAACAACCATTTTTATAATCACTTTTCACCGTTATCACCGGCGTACCAGCCTGACTATACCAGCGCTTAAATTGTGTTAAATCAACCTTGTTAGCATCTTCCATCGCAGCAACAAAATCATCAATGGTTACCGCTTGCCCATCATGACGCTCAAAATACAAGTCCATTCCACGACGAAAACCTTCTTTGCCAAGTAAGGTATGTTGCATGCGAATAACTTCCGCACCTTTGTTATAAATAGTTGCCGTGTAAAAATTATTAATTTCCTGGAAAGAATCAGGACGAACCGGATGCGCCATACTACCCGCATCTTCAGGAAATTGTGCATTACGCAATGTTTTAACATCAATAATACGGTTCACATCTCGCGAACCCATATCGCGCGAAAACTCTTGATCACGAAATACCGTTAATCCCTCTTTTAAACTCAATTGAAACCAATCTCGGCACGTAACCCGATTACCGGTCCAATTGTGAAAATACTCATGCCCCACTACACCCTCAATATCTCCATAATCCTGATCGGTTGCAGTATCTGGGCGGGCAAGAATGTATTTTGAATTGAAAATATTCAACCCTTTATTTTCCATCGCACCCATGTTGAAATCACTTACTGCCACAATCATAAAAATATCTAAATCATATTCACGGCCATATTCTTGCTCATCCCAACGCATAGCGTTTTTAAGCGACAGCATGGCGTGTGCGCATTTATCTTCATTACCAGGCTCAACATAAATATGTAAATCCACCTTTCTTCCTGAGCACGTTATAAATTCATCCGTCACACACGCTAAATTACCGGCGACTAATGCAAAAAGGTATGCCGGTTTTTTAAATGGATCCTGCCACAACACCCAATGTCGGCCATCCTTGGTATCGCCTGCGTCTTTTAAATTTCCATTGGATAACAAAACAGGATAACGGGCTTTATCCGCACTAATACGTGTTGTGTAAGTCGCGAGAACATCAGGCCTATCTAAAAAATACGTCATACGACGAAAGCCTTGTGCTTCACATTGTGTGCAAAATAATTGGTGGGAACGATAAAGACCGGATAATTTTGTATTATCTTGTGGACGAATACGGGTAACCACGGTTAATTTCACGGTATCGGGACAATCAGCAATCACTAAATCATCCGCATCTAAACGATACGCATTTTTATCTAATACCTGATCATTTAAATAAATACTAATAAGCTCTAATTCGTCACCATATAAACGCAACTCACCAGGGTGTTGGCGTTCAAGTCGCATATGATTAGTGACCATGGCATGATCGTCTCGCAAATCGAACTCTAAATCCACCGTTACTGCCGTGAACGAAGAAGGTTGGTAGTCTTTCCGATAAATTGTTACATCTGACATGGTCTATCGCTCCTCATTAGCACATCACCCATATGGACAAATTTCAACCATTTGATTATTCATCAAAATATTATTAAAAATATACAACATAGATTATTCCAAGCGATTGATTTTCGCCTATACTGAAATAAAAGGTGATTTTCTCGCGTTTAGTTGTGAAATGCAAAGATGATAAGGGATTACTCAAAAATTCTATGTTATTCGGGATTTTTGAGAAGATACAGCAAAAGGGGATGACAGAATGAATACACAAGATTTCTTAGCCGGCTATACACGTCGCTTTGTCGACAATAAAGAAGAAGAAATGAGCCTGGATGAGTATTTGGAATTATGTCGTACTGACCCCACCGCGTATGCAAATCCCGCACAACGTTTATTGATGGCCATTGGCGAGCCTGAAATGATAGATACCCGCCATGACCCTGTGCTGTCGCGTATTTTCTCCAATAAAATCATTCCGCATTATGCTGTATTTAATGATTTTTATGGCATGGAAGAACCCATCGAACAAATCGTTGGTTTTTTAAAACATGCCGCTCAAGGCTTAGAAGAAACCAAACAAGTTCTGTATTTACTCGGCCCAGTCGGTGGCGGTAAATCATCACTTGCGGAGAAACTAAAAGATTTAATGCAAAAAACACCGTTTTATGCCATCAAAGGCTCGCCTGTTTTTGATTCGCCGCTATCTTTATTTAACCCCGAAGAAGACGCCGAAATATTACAAGAGCGTTATGGCATTCCAAGTCGCCACCTTCGCTATGTAATGTCGCCTTGGGCTGTAAAAAGACTGCATGAATTTAACGGGGATATTAATCAATTTCGTGTGATTAAAATTCGTCCTTCTCGTATGAAACAAATTGCCATTGCTAAGACTGAACCCGGTGATGAAAACAACCAAGATATTTCATCGCTTGTGGGTAAAGTTGATATTCGTAAACTCGAAGAATTTTCTCAAGATGACGCCGATGCATACAGCTATTCCGGCGGTCTTTGCCGCGCTAACCGTGGGCTACTTGAATTTGTTGAAATGTTTAAAGCCCCTATTAAAGTATTACACCCCCTACTAACAGCCACCCAGGAAGGGAACTACAATGGTACCGAAGGGTTATCCTCTATCCCTTTTGAAGGCATCATCGTTGCTCACTCCAACGAAGCAGAATGGCAAACATTTCGTAATCATAAAAACAATGAAGCATTTATCGACCGCATTAATATTGTCAAAGTGCCCTATTGTTTACGCGTTTCAGAAGAATTAAAAATCTATCGTAAATTGATAGAAAATAGCTCGTTAACACAATCACCCTGTGCTCCAGGCACCTTAGACATGCTAGCGCAATTCTCGGTGCTAACCCGGTTAAAAGAGCCACAAAACTCCAGTATCTACTCTAAATTGCGCGTTTATAACGGTGAAAGCCTTAAAGATACCGATCCAAAAGCCAAATCGTATCAAGAGTACCGCGATTTTGCAGGTGTCGACGAAGGCATGAACGGCGTCTCTACACGGTTTGCATTCAAAATCCTTTCTAAGGTTTTCAATTTTGATCACACAGAAATTGCGGCTAACCCGGTTCATTTACTGTATGTATTGGAGCGGCAAATTGAACAAGAACAATTACCTCAGGAATTGCATGAGCGCTATTTGAACTTTATTAAGGAATATTTGTCACCTAAATATGTAGAATTCATTGGCAAAGAAATTCAAACAGCGTATTTAGAATCTTACTCTGAATATGGTCAAAATATATTTGACCGCTACATTACCTATGCGGATTTCTGGATCCAAGACCAAGATTACCGTGATCCAGATACCGGTGAAATTTTTGACCGTGCAGCGCTAAATGCCGATTTGGAAAAAATTGAAAAACCAGCGGGTATCTCTAACCCTAAAGATTTCCGCAACGAAGTTGTCAATTTTGTGTTGCGCGCCCGAGCCAATAATCATGGTAAAAATCCAAAATGGAATAGCTATGAAAAATTGAAATCGGTGATTGAGAAAAAAATGTTTACCAATACAGAGGATCTACTGCCTGTTATTTCTTTCAACGCCAAAGCCACGGAAGATGACAAAAAGAAACATGCGGAATTCATTGCCAGAATGGTGGGCAAAGGCTATACCGCGAAACAAGTCAGATTACTCTGTGAATGGTACTTGCGTGTACGTAAGTCACAATAAGCGAGTTGACCTTGTTGGGCCATAAGCCCAACCTACGAGAGCAGACGTAAATTACAATAAGAGTTGCTCACAACTCCCACGTCCCACGATTCATTCGCGGGATCAAGGGACTAGGATACTGCAATGACACAATTGATTGATCGACGACAAAATGCGGGTAAAAAAAGCACGGTCAACCGACAGCGATTTCTGCGTCGCTACAAAAATCAAATTAAACGTGCCGTATCAGAAGCGATAGGTCGACGTAGCATTACCGAAATCGACAAAGGCGAACAAATTACAATACCTGCCAAAGATATTTCTGAACCACACTTTAACCGTGGCCAAGGTGGGCGTATAGAAAGGGTCTTGCCCGGAAATGACACATTTTTAAAAGGTGATCGTATCAAACGCCCGAGTAGCAACGGGGGCGATGGTGGCGGAGGAGGTGAAGCCAGCAACGATGGCGAAGGAGACGATGATTTTGTTTTTCAACTATCGCGTGAAGAATTCCTTGAATTGTACTTTGAAGATTTAGAATTACCTGACCTGGTCAAAAAAGAGTTAGCGCGCATTACCACCTTCAAAACCATTCGCGGTGGTGTAACCACCAGCGGGATTCCAAGTAACATCAATATACCGCGCTCCATGCGCCAAGCAACAGGGCGCCGCGTGGCACTAGCATCACCTTATAAAAAACAATTAAAACGTATTGAACAAGAACTCACGAACCTGCAAGCACAAGCAAATCCAGATAAAACAGAAGTAGCACGCTTACACGCTGAAATTGATCGTCTAAAAAAGAAAATGTT
>CAZZGV010000018.1:0-14886 GCA_964654255.1 uncultured Legionella sp.
GAAACATATCTTTTAGATTCCCCGCAACGGTAATTTCTTCGACGGGGTATTGAATTTTGCCGTCCTCAACCCAAAAACCACTGGCGCCACGAGAGTAATCCCCTGTTAATACATTAACTCCCTGCCCCATTAATTCTGTTACTAACAATCCTTTGCCCATTTTTTGCAACAGCCCATCTAAATCTCCCGCTGTTGGATCAACCGTTAGATTAAATACACCGCCACTATTAGCTGTAGTCTTTAAACCCATTTTACGCGCTGAATAACTGCTCAATACATATTGACAAAGCTTGCCATCCTCGACCCAAACATTATTACGTGTTAATACGCCCTCACCATCAAATGGAGCGCTACCTAAGCCACCGATGAGGTGAGGTTGGTCATAAATGCGTACTGTATCTGGAAAAATTTGCTGGCCCACTGCATCAAGCAAAAATGAGTTTTTACGATACAAATTTGAACCACTAATCGCCCCTATAAACGATGAAAATAATCCACTAGACAAGCGAGAAGAAAACAATACTGGGACTTTTTGTGTTTTTATTTTTTTAGCGCCTAAACGACTTATTGCACGCTTTACTGCATTGCTAGCTAATAGTTCACCTGAAAGCAAATTTTTTGCGTCTCTAGCCGTCGTATAATCGTAATCACGCTGCATCGTCTTGCCTTTTTTAGCTATCAATGAACAACTGATGCTATGCCTACTACCATCTATAACACCGGCAAAACCATATGTATTCGCATAACCATGGCTAAACGTATATGTCGACAAATTTACACCATCTGAATTAATAATTCGTTTATCCATGGCTAACGCTTGACGCTCACAATCAAGCGCCCTTTCAATCGCTTCTTGTGGTGTAATAGGCCATGCATGACATAAATCCAACTCTGGATAATGTGTTGCAATGAGCTCTTTATCTACAAGTCCAAAACACGGATCGGCTGCACTTACATTAGCAATATCAATGGCGGCTGAAACCATAGCATCCAAAGCAGCAGGAGAGGTATCGGTACTGCTCGCAGCTCCTTTGCAGTGACCTTTATAAACAACAATACTGATACCATTATCTTCACTAAATGCTACAGTTTCCACCGCTCCCATTCGTACATCGACAGAAAATCCACAATCATGATTAACTGAAGCAGAGGCATCGGTTGCTCCTTGCTGACATGCGCGATCCAGAACATGTTGCATCAGTGATATTAATTCTTGAGTTGACTTAAGCTGGCCTCTGTTGGTATTTTGCGGTATTGTTCGCATGATAGTTTCACCGGTTTTAAAGTATGCACACAAGGATACAAGATTAATATGCGAAGGCAAGCCGTAGCTTACTGTAAACATTTTTTAGTGTCTGCTTTATTTCTATGTTCACTCTTTTCGGCGATTCCCGCCCACGCAGCTGATTGGAGCGAAATAGCGCCAGGCCTTGAATACATTGATATAGGTGCGAATCTACTCACACCTTGGTCACACATTCATGCCTTTCGCATCGACCTTAACCAAAATCAACTCAATGTAGTGATGGCAAAAAAAATGGCAAAAAAACATGCTTCTGTTGAAGAATTTGCCAACTACAGCAACGCATTGCTCGCTATAAATGGCGGTTTTTTTGACCATAACTATCACCCTCTAGGCTTACGCGTTAACAATCAGCGACAATATAATCCATTAAAACATATTAGTTGGTGGGGCATTTTCTATATAAAAAATAAACGACCCTATTTATCCAGTGTAAAAAAATTTAACAATCATCAAAAAATTGACTTCGCTGTTCAAAGTGGACCTCGTTTGCTTGTAAATGGTCGCATCCCTTCTTTAAAAATTGGCCATGCTGAGCGCTCAGCATTAGGAATTTCTCCTGATGGACGCGTTATTATTCTTGTCACCGAAAATATGCCGATGACCACTAGAACGTTGGCTGAATTAATGAAAGCATCCCCATTAAACTGCAAAAATGCTCTAAATCTTGATGGTGGTAATTCTAGTCAACTGTTCGCACAAACGGGGTTCTTTAAAATAAATGCGCATGGTTTTTCCAATGTTAGTGATGCAATCGTCGTTAAGCCACGGAAAAATAGGGGATAAATTTTCCCACACTTTATCCACAGCATATTCCCAGACTTATTCTCTTGAAATTAATCCTAAAACACATTATCTTGTTAGATGTCTGTGTAAAATAACTATATATTGTGTTTTGCTATACTTAGATCACTAGTGAGAAATGTCAAAAAATCATTGACATTTCTCATCATCCCTGGAGGAAACATGTCAGAAATTCTTGAGCCGATAGAAGCTATATCACATAGCAGTCAACTTGAAATAACCGCCAATGAGCCAGGGTTATTAAAAACCATCAAACGTAATGGTAAAGTGGTACGTTATGATGCTGAAAAAATTAAAGTTGCTATTACTAAAGCATTTATTGCTGTTGAAGGCACTAACGCAGCCACCTCTAGTCGTATCTATCAACAAATTAATGATGTAACAAACCAAATTACTCAAGCATTTAAACGCCGTTTACCAAGCGGCGGTACTATTCATATTGAAGATATTCAAGATCAAGTCGAATTAGCATTAATGCGCCACAGTGAATATAAAGTTGCGCGAGCTTATGTTTTGTACCGAGAGGAGCGTCGCAAAGCCCGTGATTCAGACATCAAACAACAAATACAATCAGACGGTAACACACCACTTATTACTATGCCAAATGGTGAACTAAAACCTTTAGATACAACGCGTGTAGAAACTATTGTTAACGAGGCATGTCGTAATTTGACAAATGTAAAAGCAGCACCCGTCATCAAAGACGCAATGCGTAATCTTTATAATCAAGCAAAATTAGAAGACGTACACAAAGCCCTAATCATGGCAGCGCGTGCGTTGGTTGAAACCGAACCCAATTATACCTATGTTAGTGCGCGTTTATTGCTAGATAGCTTACGTAGTGAAGCTTTGGGTAAATTAGGTATGCAAAACGAAGCAACCTTTGATGAAATGGCAACACTCTATACACCATATTTTAAACAATACATCACCCACGGCATTCAGCAAGGCATACTTGATCCAAAATTAGGTGAATTCGATTTAGAAAAATTAAGCCAAGCATTATTACCTGAGCGCGATATGCTATTTTCCTACTTAAGTTTACAAACCCTCTACGACAGATATTTTATTCATGATAAAGGCGTACGTTACGAATTACCACAAGCGTTTTTTATGCGTGTGGCCATGGGATTATCTATTCGCGAACAAAACAAAGAAGAAAAAGCCATTGAGTTTTATACGTTACTATCATCCTTTGATTACATGGCCTCTACACCAACATTATTCAACTCAGGAACATGCCGACCACAATTGTCTAGCTGCTATTTAACTACAGTACCAGACAACCTAGACGGCATTTACAGCGCCATCAAAGACAATGCGTTACTTTCAAAATTTGCTGGCGGTTTAGGTAATGACTGGACACCGGTACGCGCCATGGGAGCCCATATTAAAGGTACCAATGGTAAGTCTCAGGGTGTCGTTCCGTTTTTAAATGTTGCTGATGCAACAGCAGTTGCTGTAAATCAAGGCGGCAAGCGCAAGGGTGCTGTCTGCGCATACCTTGAATGTTGGCATCGCGATGTAGAGGAATTTCTAGAATTACGTAAAAACACTGGTGATGATCGCCGCCGTACTCACGATATGAATACTGCTTTATGGATTCCTGATTTATTCATGAAACGCGTTCATGAAGAAGGCGAATGGACACTGTTTTCTCCAGATGAAGTGCCTACCCTTCATGATCAATACGGCAAAGCATTTGAAACACTGTATATGGATTATGAGGAACGTGCGCGTCAAGGAAAAATAAGAAATGCTAAAACCATTCCTGCCGTCAAACTATGGCGTAAAATGTTGTCGATGCTATTCGAAACAGGCCACCCTTGGCTAACATTCAAAGATGCCTGTAATTTACGTTCACCTCAACAACACGCTGGCGTTGTTCATAGTTCAAATTTATGCACGGAAATTACACTCAATACATCACAAGAAGAAATTGCTGTTTGTAACTTAGGTAGTGTGAATCTACCCGCGCATATCAAAAATGGCAAGCTAGATAAAGCCAAATTGAAACGGACTATCCATACTGCTATCCGTATGTTAGATAATGTGATTGATATTAACTATTACTCAGTGCCACAAGCCCGGAACTCTAACTTAAAACATCGTCCTATTGGTTTAGGTATTATGGGTTTCCAAGATGCACTTTATGCGCTTCATTTGGACTATACATCAAAAGAAGCCGTAGAATTTGCAGATACATCAATGGAGTTAATCAGCTATTACGCCATTGAATCATCATCTGATTTAGCAAAAGAACGTGGTCAATACTCAAGCTACGAAGGCTCATTATGGAGCAAGGGAATTCTACCGATTGACTCCATTAATCTGTTGCAACAAGCACGTGGTCAATATTTAGAGCAAGATCGATCACAACAATTAGACTGGGAAGCATTACGTATAAAGGTGCGTACACAAGGCATGAGGAACTCCAATACCATGGCCATTGCACCTACAGCGACTATTTCTAATATCTGTGGCGTATCACAATCTATTGAGCCAACTTACCAAAATCTATATGTAAAATCGAATCTCTCAGGAGAGTTCACTGTTGTAAATCCCTATCTAGTGGCTGACCTAAAAGAGCTAAAATTATGGGATGAAGTCATGGTCAATGACTTAAAATATTTCAATGGTAGTGTGCAACAGATAAACCGCATCCCAGCTAACTTAAAAACACGCTATGCCACTGCATTTGAAATAGATCCTATGTGGCTTATAGAAGCAGGTTCTCGCCGGCAAAAATGGATAGACCAGGCTCAATCTTTAAATGTGTATATGGCAAAGCCATCAGGCAAAAAATTAGATGATCTGTATCGCCAAGCGTGGGTACGTGGTTTAAAAACAACATATTATTTACGTAGTTTAGGTGCAAGTAATGCTGAAAAATCAACAGTTACAGATAGTGCATTAAATGCAGTTAAGATAGACACGCCTAAAGCATGTTCTATTACTGACCCAGACTGTGAAGCATGCCAATAACAAGAAACCTAAACATCTTGAGGAAAATTATATGACAAATGCTATTGTAGAACATCCAGAAACCCACCAAATAACAGGTGCAACTGGTCTTGAATTACTAGAAATCGGTGCAGGACGCATTCATGTTGATGATAAAAAAATTATCAATTGTAGAGCTGATTTAAACCAATTAGTTCCATTTAAATACAAATGGGCTTGGGAAAAATATTTAACAGCTTGTGCCAACCATTGGATGCCCAATGAAATCAACATGGGCCCCGATCGCGCGTTATGGAATGATCCTAATGGGTTAACAGAAGCTGAACGTTTAATCATTAAACGCAATTTAGGCTTTTTTTCAACGGCGGATTCATTAGTAGCGAACAACTTAGTATTAGCTGTTTACCGTCATATCACCAATCCAGAGTGCCGACAATATTTGTTACGTCAAGCATTTGAAGAGGCATTGCATACGCATGCTTATCAATATGTGATTGAAAGCTTAGGCCTAAATGAAGCCGAAGTATTTAATATGTATCGTGAAGTTCCATCTGTAGCCACTAAAGCCTCGTGGGCTTTACCATTCACACAAAGCTTAGGTGATGCTAATTTCCACACCGGTACACCTGAAAATGACCAACGTTTATTACGCGACTTAATCGCATTTTACGTCGTATTTGAAGGCATTTTTTTCTACGTTGGCTTTACACAAATTCTTTCGATGGGTAGACGCAACAAAATGGTTGGAACATCTGAACAATTCCAATATATTTTGCGCGATGAATCAATGCATATGAATTTTGGTATTGATGTTATCAATCAAATCAAAATAGAAAACCCCCATTTATGGACCACTGCCTTCAAAGATGAAATCATTCAATTGATTAAAGATGGTGTAGTCATGGAGTATCAATACGCTAAAGATACAATGCCACAGGGTATTCTAGGCATGAATGCTGAAATGTTTGAGGAGTACCTGCATTTCATCGCCAACCGCCGTTTAACGCAAATTGGATTACCAGAACAGTACCCTGGTGCTGAAAACCCATTCCCATGGATGAGCGAAATGTTAGATCTCAAAAAAGAGAAAAACTTTTTTGAAACCCGCGTTATTGAGTATCAAGCAGGTGGAACATTAAACTGGGAAGATGATAATTAAAAGCTCATACATATCATATCGACCATAGCAACATTCAGGGTAAGGCCTGAGAATAACCTTACCCTGCTTATACTTCGACTCACATCGTAGCTTACCAAACAACCAATTAGCACCAAGACACACGATGAGTGGTGGAAAATACCGTTGATTCAGCAACCGGCAAAAGATCCCTCTTAAATAGCCTTCTCTTCTCTTTGCCAAAAAAAGTCTCAGGATAACAATCTCTTGTATTCCATCGTAATACATCGATATCTAATTGTTTTTCATGATCTATAGCTGGTGCTTTATGGTAAACAGAGCTACTAATATCAGCGTTTTGTTCAGCATATTTTAATTCTAACGCCTGAAATGCTCTATCTGACTCATTTATCAATTGTTTTAATTGCACAAACAATTGCTTCCGTTGCTCTATAATTGCGCTCATAACCTCACCTTTGTTAAAAGGTAGCGGAAGACGCCTAATTTTTGTAATACACTCTAAAATTAATAGATCAATTTGCTCAATTCTCAATTGATATAGTCCGATTTCCGCCACAGGATCAATAACATTCCCTCGAACAACATGACATTGGGATTGTGCTTTATGAACGTTTATCATATGAAGATAACTATTTATTCGTTTAAGCTTGAAGATCCCCTCGAGCTTGCTTGATTTTTCCAACTCAACTAAGTTACGAAAAAAAATATTCCTTTCCGCAGGGTGAAACGAAATAAACAAATTAAAATTAAACCCCCAACCTATCAAATAATCATATATTTTATAATTGATTGCTCGTAATGCTATGCCAGCTAATAGCTTATTAACACTATATGAACACATAAATTCATGGTGAATAATAATTTCAGCTATCCATGGATAAGGTGACTTGTCTAACAATAAATGAATTAAATCAAATTTGGTTTCGCCACTCACACTGATATGTAGATAAATTTTTCTTAACGTGGCTTCCGATAAACGATTTAAAATGTCAAGCAAATAAGGCATTTCGCTGTGTAATTTATTAAATTTTCTTATAAAATCACTAGTTATAAATCGACAAATACGTTTAGCATGAAAAAGTAGATCAAATAACGAAGGATTTTTTAAAACATATTTTATCTGATTAAAAAACTCAGGATCGATGACATAAACTACAAATCGCCCATTGTTTGTTTGGAATTGGGTTTGCCTCACACATTCTTTTTTTTGATTATCCCACGGATTTATTAAAATAAAATCGTGCTCGCCAGGCAAATCCTTACTAATAACAACGCTCTCTAACAAAAATGCATGTCGGGAGTCTTTGTCAATAATTGATTGATGCTCCATACCAACATAAACAGGTTGCTCAGGCCATAAATGCTTTAACTTTATAATTTGCTCCAAGCTAAAGCTGTATGTATCAACCCCCCAAATTTTACTCAAAAAATTTGTCGATGAATAATGGCTAGAATGTCTTTCACCTTCAAAATTATGTGCATAAAGACTTCCACGTCGTTGCCGTCTACTCCAGTTAAATTCATAATAATGAGAAACCAAACGCTCAAGTATTTTTAACGCAAGTGAGTTTGAACAAACCCCCTCTGCTGACCTATCAATAGCATCTAACGTAGCACCAGAAATAACAAAAATGTCCTGGTTATTTATGTTGTCAAAATAATAGTGATATTTTTCTTCAAAGTCCTCTGGTTTCAAATAAAAACTCTGCTCCGTATGTGGCAACTTTACCAAAATTTTACCATTTTTCTGTTCAAACATTGATTTTAAAAATAAACGCCCTTTTTCACCTGAGTTCCACAAACATTCAAACGCAACAAGAAGATAACAATCACCAACATCTCCTTGCCTATACTTAAGTGGTTCATCATTTTCAGGAAATAAAGGAGTTCGCAAATTAGCACCTCATAGCCTGTTATTACTCAGAACCTGATGATGAATAGGTATTTCTGCTGCAAACACCTGGACCAATACCTCAGGGTGCTGAATGATAGTTAATTTCTCGCGTCTTGAAATTTTTTTAATGTAGCGTTCAACCTTCATAGCCATGGATTTATTTCCACCTACTTGCCAACTCTGTGCAATCACTAATGGTTTGAAGCTCCTGGTGTATTTACATCCCGCAGTGCCGGCCAAATGCTCTTGAAAACGACGAGCAAGATCAGTTGTATAGCCAGCATAATAGGAGTTATTTTCACAATGCAATATATAAACCCAATATAACTGCTCTTTCATAGATAAAAAAGATTCATCATGACTAACACGCATGTATATGAATACTTGGATTATTTTCACCAACAGGAAAAAGTGGCGGATACTCACCCAGCGATCGCACTCGCTCAAGTAACTCACCAACATCGGAACTCACAAAATCATATAATTGATGATACCCATCTATAACAAAATAGACTGGTTGTAACATATCAATCCTGTATGGCATGCGAAATGCAGCAACTGGATCAAATAATACTCGCATCGCCAAATCACTTTCCACGGAATACACGGTCTCGCTAATAGATGACAAAATACCGCCACCATAAGCTCGCAAGCCTTTTTCAGTCTTAATTAAACCAAATTCAACGGTAAACCAAAATAAACGTTGTAAAAGCGGCCAATCTGCTTCAGGACGATTTAAGACCTTTTTTGCATAATCCTGGATAAAATCCGCATATATTTGTTCCGTTAACATAGGGCAATGGCCAAATAATTCATGAAAAATATCAGGCTCTTGCACATAATTTAACTCTTCTTCACAACGAATAAACGTAGCAGCTGGAAAATATCTATCGGCCAATAATTCAAAAAAAGCGCGCGCGGAGATCAAAGCACTCACCGGAGCCACCTCCCAGCCAGTCTTTGCCTTTAAACGACGACTAACATCTGGCAATTGAGGAATAGCCTCTGCTGTTAA
Organism: uncultured Legionella sp.; assembly: GCA_964654255.1. Taxonomy (GTDB): domain Bacteria; phylum Pseudomonadota; class Gammaproteobacteria; order Legionellales; family Legionellaceae; genus CAZYME01. Next base: position 9,119 of record CAZZGV010000018.1, read on the forward strand.
TCCAAGATTATCCAACCCCTTTAAAAACTCATCACATGCACGACCTATCACTAATTTTTGTTGTCGCTCAAATAATATTTTCCACACCCGATGCTCGTCAGCTGAATACTTAATCATTCCCTGAGAATCAGGTTGATGTGAAACATAACGACTAACAAATTCCATAACAACAGCTCCCCAACGCAATATAATTGTAACCTTTAGCTCTTAGCCCAGCATTAAAATTATATGATTAAATAGATTTCTTTCAAAATCCTATTACATTTTAGGCGGCATTTTCAATTCCGAAACAGGTATTAAGGTTTCTGTGCCTTTACCAAGACGACGTTGCTCGCCCTTCCAAGCATGACCATATACCACTTCATATGTAAGAGGGAATTTACCTTGCTCTGTGCGAAGTGTAGAGAAATTTTCCTCAAAATATTTCCACGATTGTCTGCCTGTTAATCCCGGATTGCGCTTACTATTAATATTACGGACTCCCTGCGCTTTTAAAGCGTGAAGTAAATCCGCTAACGTTGAATAATGGGCCATTAAAATTTCCATATCCACTACCGGGTCGAGAAAACGCTCACTTAACAATATATCGCCAATATCATGCATATCAATAAAATCATTGGTGTGTGCATGATGATGAATGTTAGCCCACGCTTGTCGTAACTCGCAAAATGTATCAGGCCCTAATGTGGAAAACATTAAACATCCACCCGCATTCATTACCCTATTTATCTCACCCATTAAACCGGGTAACGAAGGAGCCCAATGCACAACTTGATTAGCAAATACTAAATCAAACGTTCCTGCCGCAAATGGCATGGTTGTCATATCACCCGCCACCAATGGCCATTTATTCAGCCAGCCTTGTTTTGTTTTTGCCTGTTTTAACATGGAATAAGCTAAATCAAATCCCACTACATGTGCATCAGGGTAATATTTTTTTAATTGTTGCGAAAAAACACCTGGCCCGCATCCTATATCTAAAATATAACGTGGTTTAATTTTCAAATAATCTAGCCGTTCAAAAAGACGGGCCCCAATTTCATACTGTATTTTTGCGACTTGCTCATACTGATAAGCGTGCCTATTAAAAGTTTTGCAAATTTCGGTTTTCACATTCATGATAAGAAACAGGACCTATCCAAGACATCTAACGCACATGCGCCATAAAATAATCAGTATATCACAGCGGCTGCGACTGCCCTCTATCTGCGTATTATGTAGTCAATATAATAAAAATGGCATGGCTGTCTGCTTTTCCTGCCTTCCATTTTTCCGGTCTATAGGCCCTGCCTGCTATTATTGTGCGCTACCCCTTCCTGATAACGATTTCTTAATGTGTGGCCATTGCGCTAAAAAGAAACCTTCATTTGACCATGCAATTGCGCCTTATCATTTTGAAGAACCTTTACGAACGTTATTGCACGAATTCAAGTACCACGAGGGGCTCTATTTAAGTTCATTTTTTGCAACATTAATTAAGAGAGCCATTCCCACAGAATCACTAAAAACACAATGCTTACTTCCAGTACCTATGCACCCCAAACGCTTACGACAACGAGGTTTTAACCAAGCAGCCGAATTGGTGAAACAATTAGCTCGGCTATTAACGATCCCGTATGATTTATCTCACTGTAAAAAAATAATAAATACCGCACCACAGGCCAGCTTAAACGCCAAGCAACGGCAACTAAATTTAAAGCACGCGTTCCATGCTGATCCGCTGCCCTATCAGCATGTAACGTTAGTGGATGATTTGTTAACAACTGGCAGTACAGCCAACGAACTAGCAAGCACACTAAAAAGCCAAGGTATTTGTCGAGTAGATATATGGTGCTGTGCTAGAACAATAAGCGTTTAATAGTGTTGGTTAGCTCGTTGTGCCTTATCTAGCGAGTGTTATCAATCACTAACTTCAAACCTGGCCGACCAGATGCTTTGCCAAATTCATGGCCTTGACGGCACACTTCAAATACCCGATACACTTCTGTTGTTTCATTATCAATTAATTCAACATCCTCACCCTGCTCATCCACTAGAGTAACGGATAAGTGCATTTCTCGGAATTGACCAATATGGTAGCGATCCTTAAACAACCGTAATACACTGATTAAGCTTTCAGCCGCTTCATCGCTATCATGTCTACCTTGAAATATAATTTCCATCTCTCACTCCTTCATCAACAAGACTATTCGTGTTTAAAAAACAGTCAAATGTCCTACCTAGGTTAACGGCCAATAAATAAAGTACTTGAGTTTATTTGTCGTCTTATTGCGCCCTAAACATTAACCAATTTTATAAAAATGGCTAAAATCAAAGTGCCGATACTAAAATTTATTGATTTATTTTTGAACACAAGGACCGATTCCTGTAGAGAAATTTTAGCTAATAGATTACAATTCATGCTTTCTATCGCTAACCTTCATTCTATATATGGTATTTCTTGCCTGCGGACTTAATCATAAAACTGCACCTCTCGATATACGGGAGAAAGTGGCACTGTCTGTAGAAAGGCAAGATTTGTTACTTAGCAATTTGGCAAATTTATCTACCGTTAATGAAGCAGCTATTCTTTCAACCTGTAATCGTACTGAAATCTATTGTGATACAGATGAGCCTGAACGCATTGCCTCATGGCTAGCGCATGAGCACCAACTATCCCCAGATCTTCTTGCACCCTACTTCTATACGCATAGTGATCATCAAGGTATTCGTCATACGCTGCGTGTGGCCAGTGGCTTAGATTCAATGATGTTGGGTGAACCACAAATTCTTGGGCAAATGAAACAAGCCTATCAACAGGCCTGTCGCGTTGGCACTATCAAAAACAATTTACAACATGTTTTTCAATATGTATTCAGTGCAACCAAACGCATCAGGAACCAAAGTGGTATTGGTAAAAATCCCATCTCGATTGCTTACGCTGCCGTACAATTAATCGGTCAGCTCTTTAATGACTACAAATCAATCAATGTATTTATAATTGGTGCAGGTGAAACCGCTTCATTGGTAGCAAAATACCTACAAAAAGAAGGGGCAACCCGATTTATAATTGCCAGCCGTACACGTGAAAACGCCCAATATCTCGCTACCACACTAGCAGGCGAAGCTGTAGCTATTGGTGATATTCCTCATTATTTATCACAAGCTGATGTGGTCATTTCAGCCACAACCTGCCCTCTTCCCTTTATTAACAAAGGGTTAGTAGAATATGCCCTTGCTCAACGTGCACATTCACCTATGTTTTTTCTAGATTTAGCAGTGCCACGTGATATTGAAGTTGATGTAGGTGACCTAGATGCTGTTCATTTATACAACGTTGATGATTTACAAGCTATAACAGAAAAAGGCTTGCATGAACGCCAAACAGCAGCATTACAAGCAGAACAATTAATCGACATAGAATTAGATAACTATATTCGTTGGCATCGCTCATTAAAGGCTAATGGAGTAATCCGCGATTACCGTAGTCAAATGCAACATATCGCACAATTAGAATTGCAACGCGCAATGCAAAAGCTTTCTGCGGGAAAATGTCAATATAGTGTTTTAACAGAATTTAGCGAACGACTGGTCAATAAACTGACGCATAGTCCTACGGTTGGTTTACGTAACGCAGCCTTGGATAATCGTGAAGAATTGCTTGATTTAGCCCAATATTTATTAGATGCCACCCCCTTATGAAAAAATCACTTGAATTAAAACTGCAACAACTACTTGAGCGTTTTCAAGAAATCGGGCGTTTGCTCTCAGAAGCATCAGTCATAGCTGATCAACATCAGTTTAAAGCATTATCTAAAGAATACGCGCAACTTGAGCCAGTAGCTACGTGTTATAACGAATATTTACAAGCACAAAAAAATCTTACATCGTTGCAAGAGCTCATTGAGGGAGATGACAAAGAACTAGCCACCATGGCTGCCGAAGAAATGGATACGGCTACAAAGCTCGTTGATAAACTGGATGAAGAGTTACAATGGCACTTGATTCCTAAAGACCCCGATGATCAACGCAATATTTATTTAGAGGTAAGAGCAGGAACCGGTGGCGATGAGGCAGCTATTTTTGCTGGCGACTTATTTCGCATGTATAGCCGTTATGCTGAAACACAAGGCTGGCAACTTGAAATCATTAGTGCTAACCATGGTGAACATGGTGGCTACAAGGAAGTGATTGCACGGGTCAGTGGTCAACATGTCTATGCTCAATTAAAATTCGAATCTGGTACTCACCGAGTACAACGCGTACCTGAAACAGAATCACAAGGCCGTGTACATACATCCGCCTGCACAGTCGCTGTGATGCCTGAGGTAGAAGAAATTGATGAAATTCAAATCAACAGCGATGATCTACGGGTTGATACATACCGCTCTTCTGGAGCAGGTGGGCAGCACGTTAATAAAACTGATTCAGCTATCCGCATTACACACATACCAACAGGCGTTGTTGTAGAGTGCCAAGATGAACGTTCACAACATAAAAATCGCTCTAAAGCTATGGCTCTTTTAAAAACCAGGCTATTAGATGCTGAACAAAGCAAACAGCGTCAAGAACAAGCTCAAACACGAAAATTACTAGTTGGTAGTGGTGATCGTTCTGAACGCATTCGTACTTATAATTTCCCACAAGGCCGCTTAACTGATCACCGCATCAACCTAACCATTTATCAACTAAATGATGTAATCGCAGGCGATATATCTATGGTTATTGATGCCTTAAAGCGTGAGCATCACGCTGAGTTACTCGCTGAACTAGGACGCCATGACTGATATCAAACAGGCATTAAGCAACGCTATAGCACTATTAAACCAAACCAGTCCCAGCGCACAGGTTGATGCTGAGGTTTTGCTAGCCTATACACTAGGCTCATCAAGAGCATTCTTATATACGCACCCCGAAAAAACGCTTAACGACGCTCAAAACAAAGCATACCAGCAACTAATAGCAACACGATGCGGTGGACTTCCTATTGCCTATTTAACAAATACTCGTGAATTTTGGTCTTTACCATTGACTGTGTCTAAAGATACACTGATTCCCAGACCTGAAACCGAATTGCTCGTTGAATTAACCTTAAGCTTACTAAAAGACGTTTCACCAGCATCGCTCATCGATTTAGGCACTGGTAGTGGTGCAATTGCGCTGGCGCTTGCATCAGAACGACCAGATTGGCAAATCCTTGCTTGTGATATTAATCAAGCTACAGTAGATATAGCCCAACAAAATACTATTAATTTAGGCCTATCCAACGTATGTGTTTGTCAGTCTAACTGGTTTGCCTCCTTACCCTCACACCAAGTTAACGCTATAGTGTCCAATCCTCCTTACATTGCCAAAAATGATCCTCATTTAATACAGGGCGATGTTCGTTTTGAACCCAAAGGGGCTCTTATCAGTGGAGTTCATGGCCTAGACGCATTAACCTATATTATTCAACATGGTTATGATTATTTGCTGCCAGGTGGCCTTTTATTAGTTGAACATGGGTTCGCCCAAAAGGATGCTGTGATGGCATTACTCAATGCACGCGGATATGAAAGTAGTCATTGCTGGCAAGATTGGCAAGGTCACGATCGTGTGAGCGGTGGATGGCGACTTTAAGAACAAAAAATAGCTCGATTTTTAAGCAAATTTTTTTTTAATGAGCTATAGTTGATGAAGAACCTAAATTTTGATATACCTAGCCCTTTTCGATAAACAATCTGTATGGCTAGTAAAAGGAGCATTTCGATAGCAGGAGGCAGCTATGCCAAACCAATCAATTGATTTAA
>CAZZGV010000019.1:0-14748 GCA_964654255.1 uncultured Legionella sp.
AATTAAGCATCAAGTATTGAATGCAAAATTTCATGAAAAAGAAGCACAGATTATCGCTGAAGCAGGTCGGCCTGGTGTGGTTACCATTGCTACAAACATGGCAGGACGAGGAACAGATATTGTGTTAGGTGGTAGTTTGTCAGCAGAGCTTGCTAAATTAGCATCAGACGCCACCGATGCTGAGCGTCAGGCAGTCAAAGATGAGTGGCAGGAACGCCATGATATAGTGCTTGCTGCAGGTGGATTGCGTATTGTGGGATCTGAGCGTCACGAATCAAGACGTATTGATAACCAGCTTCGTGGTCGTGCAGGTCGACAAGGAGATGCCGGTAGTAGTCGTTTCTATTTGTCACTTGATGATAATTTGATGCGTATTTTTGCATCAGAGCGTGTTGCGTCCATGATGCGTCGTTTAGGCATGAAACCTGGTGAGCCTATTGAACATGGTTTAGTAACGAAAGCGATCGAAAATGCGCAGCGAAAATTAGAAGGGCACCATTTTGATGTGCGTAAACAGTTGCTTGATTATGACAACGTTGCGAACGAGCAACGTAAAGTTATTTACTCACAACGCGCTGCCATCATGGAAATGGTTGATCCATTAGATCCAGTACAAGCCATGCGCGGCGACGTTATGGGTGCATTGGTGGATGGTTATATTCCTCCTGACAGTCTGGAAGATCAATGGGACTTATCGACCCTGACGCAAGTTTTAGCAGATGATTTTAATCTGAAAGTGCCTGTTAGGCAGTGGGTTGATAATGACCACAGTATTCAGCCTGCTCAAATCAAAGAAAAAATTATTGCGTTGAGTGCCGCTCAATATAAAGATAAAGAAGAGCAAATAGGGCGTGACGTTTTAGCTCAGTTTGAAAAATCAGTCATTTTACAAACCATGGATAACCATTGGCGCGAACATTTAGCTGCGATGGATTATTTACGTCAGGGCATTCATTTACGAGGATATGCTCAAAAAGATCCTAAACAGGAATATAAGCGTGAAGCATTTACGTTATTTTCTAGTATGTTGGATAATTTAAAATATGATGTGATTCGTTTGCTAGGATCGGTGGAAGTTAAAACCGAAGATGACGTGAGTGCCGTTGAAGAACAGCGACGAGCAGAACAAGCGCAAAAAGTGCAATTTATTCATGCGGATGAAACGCAGATGGATGATGATCAAACCATCACAACGTTTAAGCGGGATGAGCGCAAGGTTGGACGTAACGATCCATGCCCTTGTGGTTCTGGTAAAAAATTCAAAAGTTGTCACGGGGCCCTTGCGTGAGGGTTGCTGTTGCAATCATTACTGACATACATCAGCGTATTTTAATTACGCGACGCTCCCCACATTCACCTTATGGTGGTATGTGGGAATTTCCTGGCGGTAAATTAGAAGCTGATGAGTTGGCAACGACTGCTTTAGTTCGTGAAATCAAAGAAGAAGTTGGTATAGATGTTATAGGGTATGAGTATTTAGGTGAGGTATGCCACGTCTATGATAAGCAGCATATATCGTTATTGATATATCACGTCCAGTCTTATCAAGGGGAAGCGACCTGTTGTGAACGTCAGATGGATTTGCGATGGGTAGAGGTTTGCAACCTTAAAGATTTTCAATTCCCAGCAGCGAATTTAGAGATTATTGAGCTGGTTAAGCAGAAAATAGTTGTGAATGAAACCAATCTAATTTAATGGAAGCAGCGTTCCGTTGAGGGTGCTTTACTCAACCAAGTTAATACGAATGACCCCCGCTATTGCAAAAGGCAAAAGGGTGGATGTAAACAGCGACATGGCAAGTAACAACGCTAAATAACCCTGAACTGGCAGTCCTTGCATTGCAGCAATCAACGTGCCGCTGCCAAAAATCATGACAGGTATAGTTAGCGGTAGTAAAATAAGCGCCATTAATACTCCCTTTTGTTGGAATCCGCTAGCAAATGCCGCAGCCAGTGCGCAGAGAAGAAGAATACTCGGTGTTCCACAAATAAGGCTCAGCATTAAGATCAGTGTTTCATGAAGAGAGAGCCGAAACAGTATTGCTAAAAACGGACAAAATAGCAGCATAGGCAATAAATTGAGTAGCCAGTGAATTAAAACTTTTGCTCCAACCATTAAACTAATGGGAAGCCCAGACACCAGCCATTGCTCCATCACTCCATCATCATAATCTTGTTGGAATAAGCGTTCGGATGATAAAAATAATGCAAGAAGCATTGCAATCCAAACCAAGCCTGGAGCGATAGTACGTAATAAAGTTACATCAGGGGTCATTGTTAATGGAAAAAAAACAACAATCATTAAAAAAAACAGGCATGAATTAACGATTAATCGCAACTGACGTAAATGTAACAGTAGTTCTCTGGATAATTGTTTTGTAAATAGCGATAGAAACCTTATCACAAACAATACTCCTGATAATTTTCCTGTCGAAGGGGCAACTGTTGATGAGATGTTAAAATAATCTGACCACCTTTTTCCAAATGTTTTTCCAACACACACATCAACAAGCTAATGGCGTCTTTATCTAGTCCAACCAAGGGTTCATCTAGCAACCACAATGATGCCTGTGACATGACTAAACGCATTAATCCTACGCGTCGTCGTTGTCCTACAGATAATAAATTACAAGGTATATCTTCAAGACCTTGCAAAGCAAATAATTGTATTATCTCTTCAAATGATAAAATGTGATTATTAGATTTTAATTCAAAACGGCAATTTTCTCTTACGGTTAGTAATTGACTTACTCCGGTTTTATGCCCGACGTAGCAAATTTGTTGTTGATAAGCGGTGATATCGTCCGTTATTGAGTATCCTTTATATTGAATATCACCATGGGTAGGATGCAATAATCCGGTTAACACTTTTAGTAAGGTTGTTTTTCCGGCGCCATTTGCACCGCGCAAATGTAAAAGATGGCCAGGGTGGACCGTAAATTGGACGCCTTGCAGGACTTGTTTATCAGGATAATCAAAATCCAAATTGCTCACTTTAAGCATAATATTTATTGATAGTAAAAATTGCAGACTAACCAGAATTGCATGGCCTGACAAGTTATTATGTTGCAGTTATAAGTTTAAGTACGATTTTAGTTGAGAAAATCTTCATTAGGGCTTGACGGACTTTTTCTAATTGTGTGTAACATATTATAATTAGTATGATTTATGTAATGGTACATTTTTTATGATTCAACTATCTGATTATTTAGCTTCTATACCTTTCGCCATAAACTTAGAGAAACCCTGGAACATACCAATTCAATTACCCTTGATTATTTCTAATGTAATAAAAACTCTGTCTGATGAGTACACCATTAATAATGGTAACGCAGTTCATCGCACTGCGATAATAGAGCCTGGCGCTATCTTAAAATCACCATATATTATCGGTCCAAATTGTTTTATAGCATCTTATGCTTATTTAAGAGGTGGTGTTTGGTTGGAGTCTGATGTCATTATTGGACCTGCGTGTGAAATAAAATCTTCTATTGTTTTGCGAGGCAGCAAAGCTGCACATTTTAATTTTATTGGAGATTCTATTATTGGCAGAAATGTAAATATTGAAGCTGGTGCTATTGTTGCAAATTATCGTAATGAGTTAGCCAGTAAAGAAGTCATTTGTTTTGTTGATCAGGAAAAAATTAAAACGGGTGTTGATAAATTTGGTGCACTACTAGGAGACGATTGTAAAATTGGAGCAAATGCAGTTCTAGCTCCTGGTACCATTTTAAAACCGAGAACAGTTGTTGGTCGTTTAACACTGATCGATGCTAGTCGGTAAATAGATAATATAGCCTAACGGATGTTACTGAGTAACTTTAGACATGTTTAGATGAGAAGAAACTTGCGAAGTTATCTAGTGATAGAGATAATCAGCTATTCGATTATTACTTGCAGGGCTATGATGGATTTTCTCGCACAATACGGTATGTTTCTTTTAAAATCATTTACAATCGTTATCGCTGTACTTCTCTTGTTTGTCGGTATATTTTCTTTGGGCAGAAAACCAAGACCAAAATTAGAGATTACCTCTCTTAATAAAGAATACGATGAGATTCAACATCGCATGCTTAAAGAAGTGCTCGGAAAAAAACCAGAAAAAAAGAAGAAAGATAAAATGGTGAAGCCTTCACTATACGTTATAGACTTTTCTGGTGACATAAAAGCCTCACAAGCAGATCAGTTGAGAGATGAAGTCTCCGCTATTTTGTCTATCGCAAAACCTGAAGACGAAGTGGTTGTTCGTTTGGAGAGTCCTGGTGGGGCAGTCAATGGATATGGTTTAGCTGCATCACAATTACAACGAATTCGAGATAAAAAAATCCCATTGACGGCTTGCATTGATAAAATGGCTGCTAGTGGTGGGTATTTAATGGCGTGTGTTGCTAATCGTATCATTGCGGCGCCGTTTGCTATTATTGGTTCTATAGGCGTGGTTGCCCAATTACCTAATTTTCATCGCTGGCTTAAGAAAAATGATATAGACGTTGAGCTGTTAACGGCCGGAGAATATAAACGAACATTAACGCTTTTGGGAGAAAATACAGATAAAGGGCGTAAAAAATTCCAGGAAGATCTAGAGAGAATCCATCAAAAATTTAGAGATTATGTATTAGAAAATCGCCAGCAAGTGGATATCGACAAAGTTGCAACAGGTGAGCACTGGCTTGGAAGAGATGCGTTTGATTTACGTCTTGTTGATTCATTAAAAACAAGTGATGAATATTTAAGTGGTAAAATGCAAACGTTCAATTGTTATAAAATTACTACGTATGGTAAACAATCTTTACTATCTAAATTGTTAAAGCCAGCAATGAAACTTTTACACCCTTGGTCATAAGAATAATACCCTTGTCATTGCAAGCGTTAGCGACGCAATCCGGTTCCAAACATGGGCCAACGGTTAAGCATTGATGATAACATGCTGGATGTTATAAATTATTTTTTGTAGTAGTCTATACTAAGTGCAATATCTAATTGGAACTTGGAACTTGGAACTTGGAACTTGGAACTTGGAGCTTATTATGGGTGACTTAAAATCAAAACTTCCTGATTTGAAAGAGTTGGGAGAGATGTCTAATAAGTTGTTTAAGGATATAAAAGCAAGTGTATGCGAAATCATGACTAGCTATAAACAAAAACACCCAGCGGAAAAGGCTAGCAAACCTGTTGCTAAAAAAGCAACAACAGCTAAAAAAGCAAAAACAACTGCTGCGCCGAAAAAGGCAAAAGAAGAAAAATAGTAGAGTTGTTAGTTTGTTAAATGACTAATACCTATATCGTAGGTTGGGCCCATGGCCCAACAAGCTTTACCACGCCTTGAATTACAATATTTTTACTTATAAATTGCCTGTTTTTAGAAAATTGCGGACAATTTTCTAAAATGCATGATAAAATCCATATCTTTTCTGTTTGAATTATTTCCTATGTGGAAAATACTATACCAACTAGCCTCACCAAAGCTATTTTATAATGTCTCAGGGCGATGGATTCCTTGGATTGCTGCCGCAGCATTTTTTACTCTGATGACAGGGATAATTTGGGGACTGGTGTTTGCTCCTGCTGATTATCAACAGGGTGATGCTTTTCGTATTATCTACGTACATGTACCTACTGCTTTTTTCTCCATGGCCATATATGCTTGGATGGGCTTTTTAGCCCTGTTATTACTAATATGGCGCATTAAATTGGCTGGTATTATTTTAAATGTATGCGCGCAAATAGGCGCTTGCATGGCTTTTTTGGCCCTAGTCACGGGTAGTATTTGGGGAAAACCCATGTGGGGTACATGGTGGATCTGGGATGCGCGCTTGACCTCAGAGTTAATTCTACTGTTCTTGTATGGTGCAATTCTTGCTACAAGTCATGCTTATTTTAACAAAGAACAAGGCGACAAAATTGTTGCTATTTTAACATTGGTAGGATTGGTTGATTTGCCGGTTATTCACTACTCTGTTTACTGGTGGAATACACTGCACCAACGAGCCACGTTGTCGGTATTTTCCAAGCCTAAAATTGATTCGAGCATGCTATATCCATTGTTATTAATGCTTATAGGTTTTGCTTTTTATTGTTTGCTTGCCATTTTATTAAAAGCACGAAATGAATTATTACTTCGTGAGCGACGACAGAGTTGGGTCAAAGCATTGGTTGAGGAAAGCAGATGATGACGCAATTTACGCATTGGTTGATGATGGGTGGGTATTCAGCTTACGTTTGGTCTGCCTATGGTTTGGTATTTGGTGTTTTAATTATTAATTTATTCACCATTAAATGGCAAATCAAACGAACGCATCAAAAATTACAACAATGGCTTAGTCGATGAATCCTGCACGTAAACGTAAATTGCTCATTATAATATTTGTGATTTCTATGTTAGCAATTGTAACAGCATTGGTTTTATACGCTTTAAGACAAAATATTAGTTTATTTTACTCACCTAGTCAGGTGGCACTTGGCCAGGCTCCTGCTAACCATTCAATTCGTGTTGGAGGGATGGTTGTTCCCGGAAGTATTGAACGCAGCTCTAAAGATTTAACAGTCTGTTTTAAGATAACAGACTATGAGCATACCGTAGAGGTTCAGTATCACGGAATTTTGCCTGATTTGTTTCGTGAAGGGCAAGGAATCGTGGCACAAGGCCAACTAGTGGATAATCAGCATGTTAAGGCCACCGAAGTTTTGGCTAAACATGACGAAAACTATATGCCGCCAGAGGTAAAAGATGCACTGGCAAAAGCGAGAAAGGGTTGAGAATAAAATGGTAGCTACACTGATATGAAGATTTGCTTATGATTGCTGAAATTGGTTGTTTTTCTCTTATTCTAGCTCTATTTTTTGCACTGATGTTAGTTGTTGTGCCGACATGTGGTTTATGGTTAGATAAACCGCATTGGCAATCTGCATCACGATTGTACGTAGCAGGACAATTTGGATTTGTCGCACTGGCTTATATTTGTTTAACGTTTTGTTTTTTACACGATGATTTTACGGTTAGTTACGTACTTACCAATTCAAGCCTCTCTTTACCTTGGTTTTATAAGCTATGTGCGGTATGGGGTGGGCATGAAGGCTCTATGTTGCTTTGGGTTGCAATTTTAAGTGTTTGGATGTTAGCTGTTGCCTTTTTAAGCCAGCGTTTGGCTGATGCGATGCGAGTCCGCGTGCTTATTGTTTTAGGGGCGCTTAGTATCGGTTTTATTTTATTTTTGTTAAGTACCTCCAATCCATTCGTACGTCAATTTCAGATACTAAATAGCCAAGGTCGTGACTTAAATCCATTATTACAAGATCCGGGATTTTTATTTCATCCACCTATGCTTTATATGGGTTATGTTGGTTTTTCAGTGGCGTTTGCCTTTGCTATTGCTGCCCTTTGGTTAGGTCGTGTCGAATCTTCATGGGCTAAATGGACACGTCCTTGGACATTAGCTGCTTGGTGCTGCCTAACAGCGGGAATTACGTTAGGAAGTTGGTGGGCTTACCGCGAATTAGGTTGGGGTGGTTGGTGGTTTTGGGACCCCGTTGAAAATGCGTCTTTTATGCCTTGGTTGGTTGGAACAGCATTGCTACATTCTTTAGCAGTTAGCGAGCAGCGGCAGCAGTTTATAGCCTGGACGTTACTGTTAGCAATTACAGCATTTTCGTTGAGCTTAGTTGGAACATTTTTAGTTCGATCGGGCGTGTTAACATCGGTGCATGCGTTCGCCGTTGATCCACAACGTGGTTTGTATATTTTAATTTTCCTGTTGGTTGTCATTGGTGGTTCACTTTTATTATTTGCGACGCGCGCCCACTCGTTACAGCGTCGCATTAACCCAGCGCTCGTTTCTCGTGAAAGTGCATTGTTACTAAATAATGTATTCCTCACCGTTGCTATGTTAACGGTATTAATGGGCACGGTTTATCCACTATTGATCGATGGTTTAGGTCTTGGAAAATTATCAGTAGGTGCGCCGTATTTTAATGCGGTATTTATACCCTTAATGATACCTCTATTGTTATTAATGGGCTTAGGTACCCATCTAAAATGGCAACGAGATAGTTTTAAAAAAATCATGGCTACATTGCAGTGGCCACTTATTTTAAGCCTATGTTTACCTCCATTGCTTTTATTTCTTTTAACTGAGCAAATGAACATGACTGTATTATTAGGTCTGGTTCTGGCGTTTTGGGTTATTTTAAGCACATTCAATGCTTTGTTTGTACGTATTAAAGAGCGTGGTATTCGCGGGGTAAATCAAGCATTTTTGGGCATGTTGATAGCGCACTGTGGTGTTGCCGTTACAGTAATAGGGATTGCTGTATCATCTGGTTATGGCATACAAGATGATGTCAAAATGACCCCTGGTCATAGTGCGATACTTGCAAAGTATCAGATAAACTTTGTAAGTGAAGCTGTATTAACAGGGCCTAATTACAGTGGCAGTAGGGCGCATTTTGAAATCGTCACTGATCAGCATAAAGTTGATATTTATCCAGAAAAGCGTATTTATAATGTTGGAAAAATGGCAATGACAGAGTCTGCCATTCATGTGAGCCCATTTCGAGATATCTATATTGCGTTAGGTGAGCCGCTGGGTGAGGATGCATGGGGAGTGCGTTTATACTACAAACCTTTTATTCGATGGATCTGGGGCGGTGGCTTTTTGATATTCGCTGGTGGCTTATTTGCCCTAGTTAATCCACGTTACTATTTGCGCAAACAAAAAAAGACGTCATATTCTTGTGAGGTCTCACAATGAAGTGGCGCATGATTCCTTTTATTGTTTTTGTCTTATTGGTTGGTTTTTTTTGGCGTGGTTTGTCGCTTGATCCTCATCATGTGCCTTTAGCTCAACTGGATAAACCATTACCGAAGTTTCAATTGCAGGTATTGGGAAATCAACAAGCAAAATTTACTCAAGCCTCTCTGCAGGGGCAGGTGACATTATTGAATGTTTGGGCCAGTTGGTGCGCTGCTTGTATCGATGAGCAAACGTTTTTATTACAGTTAGCCCGTGAGGGCATCATTATCTATGGATTAAATTATAAGGACAAGAGCCAGGATGCAAAACAATGGTTAAGTGAATGGGGCAACCCTTATAAATTAGTAGGTGAAGATTTAAAAGGTACTGTGGCGATTGATCTTGGCGTGTATGGTGCACCCGAAACATTCCTTGTCGATAAAAAGGGGATTATTCGTTACCGTCATGTAGGAGTGCTAGATGCCTTTAATTGGCAAAAAGAATTTTTACCACGCATCAACATGTTGGAGCAGGCCGAATGAGTGTGTCTAGAATGTGTCTTTTTATGCTTCTAGCTTGTTTGTTGCTGAGTAACAGCGTTGTTGCGAATACCTTATATCCGTTAGATACAGCAAAACAAGAAGCACAATTTAATCATTTGTTACGTGAGCTACGTTGTTTAGTTTGCCAAAATCAAGATTTAGCGGACTCAAACGCAGGTCTTGCCAAAGATCTGCGTGATGAAGTGTATCAATTGGTTAAAACTGGAAAGAGTGACAAAGAAATAACCGAATTTTTAACAGCACGTTATGGGGATTTTATTTTATTTAATCCACCTCTAAAGGGAGTGACTGCATTACTTTGGTTTGGCCCAGCCTTTTTTTTGATTCTTGGTCTGATAATTTTTGCACGAACCTGTTTGAGGCGAGGTTATGGTCAATAATCTGTTACTTACCTGCTTTTTAATACTTTCAATTGTGGCTGTTTTTGTACTGCTTTATCCGTTGCGAAAAGGCAAGAATAGAGTAACCACTATGTTGTTAGTCTTGGTATTTTTGGTTTTGCCTATGTTGGGATACCTTTATTGGGGGGCAGGATCTGAGTGGAATAAATATCAAGATAAATTAGCAAAACAAGAGCAAGTAAACGTGCTAGTAAAATCGGTAAATGGCGATCCACACGCCATTATTAATAAGCTAAAAAAACGACTTCAGCAACAACCAAACAGTGCCGAGGGTTGGTATTTATTAGGTAGACTTTATGCCAGTCAAGATGATTGGCAGCACGCTTATCATGCTTATAATAAAGCGCATGATTTAGCGCCAACCAATGAAAAAATAGTGATTAATTATGCTCAAAGTATGTGGCAATTAAATCGTCGACAATTCAATCCTAAAATACGCGCGTTATTTCAGTCTGTATTACAAAAAAATAAACACCAGCCAGATGCATTGGCAATGCTTGCCATGGATGCATTCGTAGGGCATGCTTATCAGCAGGCCATTGATTATTGGCAGCGTTTACTTAACATTGTTCCACCAGAATCAGAAGACGCGTCATCAATACGCAAAGCCATTGTAAAAGCACAACAAAGGATGTTGTAACTGTTTATGTTTAATGGAGGAAATATCATGACAGATAAAGTTTATCAAATTGTTGAGTTAGTTGGCACATCGCAAAATACCATTGAAGAGGCTATTAATAACGCCATCGCTGAAGCGGCTAAATTATACGGTAAGCTTGATTGGTATGAAGTTTTACAAACACGGGGATTTATTGAAGGAAATAAAAGTAAATATTATCAAGTGCATGTGAAAATTGGGTGTCATGCGCATTAAAAATTTTCCGTTGCTTCTCTCAATGCTTCTAAAAAGTAGCGCCCGTAATGAGTAAGCTTATGTTGGCCAACACCAGAAACTGTTAGTAGCTCGTCGGGGGTTTGGGGTTTGATACGCACCATGTCATGTAGCGTCATATCGCTAAAGATCATAAACGGTGGTTTGTTTTCTTCGTCTGCAAGTTTTCGTCTAAGCGCGCGTAATGTTTCAAATAAGGGGCTATTTGATAATGGCAGCCCATTGTTGCGGTCTTTTTTCTTTTTCTTTGGTGAGTCATCTTTGATAAGCTCAACACGTTGCACTGCTAATGCTACGCTTTCTTCGCCACGCAAAACTGGAATGGCCTTAGCTGTTAAGCGCACCACATTAAAATGTGCTGTATCTTGAAAACAATAATCACGATGGATGAGTTGCCATGCCAATTGTTTCCAATAATTAGCGGACTTGTCTTTACCAATAGCGAACGTTGTTAGTTCTTGATGACCAAATTGTTTTATTTTTTCAGATGTGCTGCCACGGAGGACATCGATAACGTGAATTAATCCATAATTTTGACGTAGGCGATAAATACATGACAGGAATTTTTGCGCATCGACTGTTGCATCGGTAATTTCAGGTGGATTATCACAAACGTCACAATAACCGCATGCTTTTTCATAGGTTTCATTGAAATAACGTAATAAAATTTGTCTACGACAGTGGGTAGCCTCTGCAAAAGCTAGCATGTGATTAAGTTTATGATGTTCAATGCGCTGTTGTGATTCTAATGGCAGTGTGGATATTAAGGCACGAAGCCTACCGCTATCGGCTGGGTCATATAATAAAAAGGCTTGCGCTGGTAACCCATCCCGACCTGCACGACCAGTTTCTTGATAGTAGCTTTCGATTGTTTTTGGTAAGTCATGATGAATGACGAAACGCACATTGGGTTTGTCTATGCCCATGCCAAACGCAATAGTTGCTACTACAATCTCGATATGGTCATGACGAAACAAGGTTTGCGCCTCACGTCGTTCACTGTGAGAAAGACCTGCGTGATAGCCTCGTGCACGATAACCAAGTTCTTGTAGTTTAATCGTGAGTCGCTCTACTGTTGAGCGTGTACCGCAATAAATAATCCCGGGTTGCCCTGATTGGGTTTGTAAAAAGTGGTGTAATTGTTTTAATGTGTTGTTTTTAAAGACAACATGATAATGGATATTAGGCCGGTTAAACGAGGCAACATATTGCTTGGGTTGGTAATTTAAGCGTTGAATAATATCTTGCTGAGTTTGTACATCAGCTGTGGCAGTTAGAGCAATGATGGGTACATGTGGGAAATGCGTTTTGAGTAAACCTAATGCTGCATATTCAGGACGAAAATCATGCCCCCATTGGGAAATACAATGTGCTTCATCTATTGCGAATAAAGCTAGAGGGCAGTCTTGTAGGCGTTGAAGAAAATTTTCGCTGACTAAACGTTCAGGCGCGATGTAGAGTAAGTCCAACTCATTATTGTGTAATTGTGCCAACACCTTACGCGCTTCGGCGCTGCTAAGTGATGAATTGTAATAAGCTGCGCGTACCCCTTGGAGTTTTAAGCTAGCAACTTGGTCTTCCATCAGGGCAATTAAAGGGGATACAATAATTCCTACGCCTTGGCGTACAAGTGCGGGGATTTGGTAGCAAAGTGATTTGCCACCGCCGGTAGGCATGAGTACTAATAGATCTAATCCGTCGACTAGGTCTTGAACGATCTCTTCTTGTTGGGCTCGAAAGGCATCAAAGCCAAAATAATTTTTGAGAGTCTGGGCTACAGATATTTTAGGTGATTTGGCTTGCGCTATGTCTTCCATGTGATTATTCTTTTTTCTTTTCATGTGCACACAAAGTTGGCCATAATAGCACTTTAACTGTTGCATGACACTTGTAATAAAGAAAAGTAATTCAGAAAACGCAAATAATAAAAAGGATATTTATGCAATTTCAACTTAGTGAGGAGCACTACGCCTTCCGAGATATGGCTGCCGAATTTGCTCGCAATAAACTATTACCTCATGCAGATAATTGGGATGAGCAAGCTTATTTTCCAAAAGAAACCTTACGTGAAGCTGCAGAGTTGGGTATGGCAGGTATTGTGGCTCGTGAAGATATTGGCGGCACACAATTAACTCGTTTAGACAGTGCTTTAATCTTTGAGCAATTGGCCACTGGATGCGTGAGTACCAGTGCTTATCTTTCAATTCATAATATGGTTACTTCCTTGGTCGACAAATACGCTTCTGAAGCCCTTCGTGCTAGTTGGGGGCCTCGGCTGACAGCGATGGATGTCTTTGGTAGTTATTGTTTGACGGAACCGGAGTCAGGATCCGATGCCGCATCTCTGAAAAGTCGAGCTATTCGTGAGGGCGAGCATTACGTGCTTAATGGTTCTAAAGCATTTATTTCTGGTGGTAGCGTTAGTGATATTTACCTATGTATGGTAAGAACAGGCGATGACTCACATCATGGTATCTCTTGTTTGTTGATTGAAAAAGGAACGCCTGGTTTGAGCTTTGGAAAGCTCGAACAAAAAATGGGGTGGCGTAATCAACCAACGTCTATGGTGTATTTTGAAAATTGTCGAGTCCCTGTTACTAACCTAGTAGGTGAGGAAGGGATGGGGTTTAAAATAGCCTTAAATGCGTTAAACGGCGGGCGCGTAAATATTGCTGCGTGCTCGTTAGGTGGCGCGACAGCTTGTTTACGCCGAACGCAATCGTATTTACATGAACGCAAACAATTTGGTAAATCACTAAGTGAAATGCAGGCATTGCGTTTTTATTTTGCTGAGATGTTGATGGATTTTGAGGCAGCGCGCTTGATGGTTTATCGTGCTGCTGATGCGTTGGATAAACAAAATCCTAAAGCTCCTATGTACTGTGCAATGGCAAAGCGATTAGCAACTGACACTGCTTTTCGCATCAGTGATAAAGCCATGCAATTACATGGTGGTTATGGCTATTTACGTGATTATCAAATAGAGCGCATATTTCGCGATCTTCGTGTTCATCAAATATTGGAAGGCACCAATGAAATTATGCGAGAAATTGTCGCGAAAGCTGTTTTGGATGAAGACTATTATATTGATTAGATCGATCTATGGAGTGACTTATGAATGTAGTTGAGCAGCAGTTGGATGATGGAATTTTAACCATTACTTTAAATCGCCCTGAAAAATTAAATGCGTTAAATGCGGATGTTTTGCATGCACTTTCAGAGTTGTTTACTAGTGCTAAACATAATAAAAAAGTGGAAGGTTTACTTCTAACTGGCAAAGGAAAAGCGTTTTGTGCTGGTGCTGATATTGCCCGTTTAGCGGAATGTAATGCAGAAACGGGCTATCAATTTGCATGTTTTGGGCAAGATGTTTTTCGACAGTTAGAAACACTAGGTAAGCCTTCGTTAGCCGTTATTAACGGTTATACTTTTGGTGGCGGTTGTGAGTTAGCAATGGCAGCAACGTTACGGATTGCGGCAACTACCGCTCAATTTGGGCAGCCTGAAGTAAAATTAGGTGTAATTCCTGGTTATGGCGGTACACAGCGTTTAGCTCGCTTAGTGGGAAAAGGCCGCGCACTTGATTTATGCTTAACAGGTCGTTTTATTAATGCTGAAACGGCATTAAATTGGGGCTTGATCAGCGAGGTTGTTGAGCCTGATTTGCTCGTTTCACGTGGGGTTGAGTTATTAAAGGGGGTATTGAATTTAGCTCCATTAGCTATTGCAAGCATTATGGAATCAATTGATCGAGGCTATGATATGTCGTTAAGCGATGCATTGCATTTAGAAGCAGTGCATTTTGCAAAAGTATGCACAACCCAAGATAAAGCCGAAGGCGTGGCGGCGTTTTTGGAAAAGCGTCCAGCCTTGTTTAAAGGGGTTTAGATGGAAAACAATATTGCTTTTACGCGTGAACGGCATATTGGCTTGATCACGCTACAGCGTGTGCAGGCGTTAAATGCATTGACCTTGCCTATGATCATTGCTCTTCAGGAGCAGTTATTAGCTTGGCAACACGATAGTAATATTCACGCTGTAGTAATTCAGGCGGCGCCAGGCAAGGCATTTTGTGCAGGAGGTGATGTTCGTTGGTTATATGACACTGGGCGAGCTAATAATCCGCAGCAGATGCAATTTTTTTGGCATGAGTATCGTCTTAAT
>CAZZGV010000020.1:0-14147 GCA_964654255.1 uncultured Legionella sp.
TAATTTTGGACCTTTAGCAAGGCCTGAGCCAAAAGACCGAACCGTTTCAAGCCAATCAGTAAGATACGATCGAGGTGGCAAAACAACATCCATCCCCTCAAGAACTGCATTTTTGACTACCCCAAGATCAAGATCTTGCGGTTCACACCTTGGCGCTAAGCCATTCGGGTCCTGTTTGAGCGAAGCCAACAACATAATCAAGCCGTTACTGGTATCTAAGTCTGCGGAGGGTAGTGGCTCCGATGAGCTGCTAATAAAAGCCTGAATCACAAACGCTATTACACAGGCCATACCTAGGGTCACGCCAGCAATTAAAAAGGTAGCTGAAAATGGAATTAAAAATATTGCATTAATCGTAGCAACAGCAAACATCAAACTCGTTATAGCACCATAAGCTGCCAAACCATTCCTTAGCCCTGCAAAAACTACTAATGCACCAGATGAGGTAGCCAACGAGCGTAATTTTTTTCGTTTCTCTTTAAGATCATCGGCTTTAAATTTTATCTCTTTTTGATATATTTCTTTTAATTTCGCTATATAAGCTTGCCTTGCTTCAATATAAGGCTGAGCTGACTTTTGCTCAGATAAGCTATTCATAGTGTTAAGTAAGATTCCTAACTCCACTACTTGTTGTTTAATCTCGGAATTATCTGATTGTTGTAATTCGGTGTATAGTGTCCCTAACTCTGCATCATTAGGACAGAAGAGTGGGCTATATACCCGCTTTAACGTCCCTACTATTAATTCTATTTCCTTGCAACAAAGAGCCACTTCAACTTTTGCTTCGGTCGCTTGTAGCCTGCGTTGAAAATCAACTTCCTCATAAATTCGCGTAGTGACACACATTAATGCAAAAACAGCTGAGCAAACTGCCATCACCATAAACACGGGCGGTGAGAGGAATGTTAATCCTAGCGCCCCCATATAGAGGTACAACCCATCCACTACACCACCGTAAGCCGCACTAAGCAAACCAGCATTCTTTATTAATGTTGATTGCCTGCCTACTCGATTATTACGCACTGCTTCGCAAGAATATTTATCATATCCACCGATGGGGGTAACATAACCACCATTATCTGTAATCAATGTTTTTATTTCGCTATTCGATAAAAACAATTTTAAGGTTGCTACTTTATTTGGATTAAGCGCATTAATATGGTCTGTGAATAACGTGTTGTCTTGAATAGGAACAGGATCAAAAGAGCCGTCTTGTTTGATATAATAAAGAGTTTCAGCAACCAAAATGTAACTATTTTTGTAAGAAGACACTGCATCTTCTTGAGGAAATTCAGACAACAAATGCAGTGCCGTTCCCTTGATTTCCAATAACAAGCGACTATTTTCTTTCATCATCGCCATGCGCGGTTCTTTCACATATTTGCGAACCCAAACACGATTCAATACAGAAATAGCCCCAAGTGCTAACCCCAAAGGGACGATCATGTACTGTAAATCATGCCCTGATAACATACTAACCGCTTGTAAGCTGTTGCGAACGCCTTTATAGGCATTTTTCAAACCTTTTAGACTGTCCCGACAATAAGGCCAGGCAATAGCAATGTAGCGTTTAAAGGCATTTTTATCGTTATCATCAAATATATTGGCAAGAAGGGAGAACGTAACAAGAGTAATGGCTTCAGTAGCCGCCAGTGCAGCGCCAGCTGGTGTTTCCATCCAATCGTGCATTACATCATTAGATGATTTAGCGCTATCTGCATAAACTATATTGAAGTAGTAGATAAGTGTTCCAGAGACAACACTCGTACCATCCCAAATACCATAAAGATAGTAAAAAAATTTAAGTTCATCTAATTTTTTAGCAAAACCACGACTCTCAGCATCAAGCCCCTCAAAGAACAAGAACCAGCTAGATTTGTCGCTAGACTCAGGCATACGTACCACAGGCAGAGACTAAGATGTGACGAATTGTACCTACCTTAAATTAAAATGGCAAGTTATTTTTCAAGTTGAATCAAATTAGCCCAAAATAGCTTGTCCATCAATAATATTATCACAACATACAAAAAATTATGAAATAATTTATCTAGTGTTTATAGCCACAACTTAACCGGGCTGTGCCAAATGGCACAAACCTGGTAGGATTAGCAACTTTTGTAATTATAATGTCATTATTAAGTTACTAGGAGTTTGAATGCGGGGTTGTACTCTTCTCTTTATTTTTTGGTCATTGTTAGCGGGAAATACCATGGCAAATAATGAAAAAATAATCTATGGCTTCATTGAAAAAGCAACACTGATTGATAAAAATTTAACACTATCGGCAAAACTTGATACAGGAGCAAAATCAGCTTCGTTAAATGCCACCAATATTAAGGAAATCGAAATTGATGGCAAACCTTACTTAACTTTTACTGTACCTAGTAAAGAGGGTGATGTTCAATTCAAATGTGAGTATGTGGGGGAAGTAAACATCAAAATGCGCTCAAGCGAAGTCCGCATCAATCCCCTATTAAAAAAAGCGTTTCGACGCCCAGTCGTGCTTATGCGCATAAAACTCGCTGAAAAAGAACAGGTCATTCGAGTCAATCTAACTAATCGTAAACGTTTTATTTATCCTTTACTGCTTGGGCGAGAAGCAATTATCGCCTTTGATGGCATCATCGACCCAAGCTTAAAATACACTACAATTGAAACAAAGAGTAAACAATGAACGCCACCAAACGCCATCTGTATGGACTTATTATTACCTTATTTGTCATCGGAATAGGGGTTTTTTTCTATCGGCATTTTGTTCTAGATGTCCCGCTTACCGAAAGCGAAACTGTTAATAGTTGGATGGTTGAAGCCAATCTTCGCTTTACAGCAGAGCGGAATATGCCTGTTAAAGCCAGCTTTACAATTCCCTACATGCCCCCCTATTGTGCAATTCTTGACGAATACTTCATTTCGCACAATTATGGAGTTACCACGGCACTTAACGGTTATAATCGGCAAGCCGTATGGGCCCTCAGGCGTAGCAACGGACCTCAATCACTTTATTACCGTGCCATCTTCCGTGAAACTGATAATAATGAAGCTTATTTAGCAAAACCCCACATACTCAAAGCCCCGCCTCTGGCAGAAAATATAAGAACAGCTGTTGATACTATCATTGGGCAAGCGCGCCAATCGTCAGCAGATATTCTCACCTTCGCACAAAGCACCATTAAAGAATTAAATAAAAAAGATGGTAACGCCAAATTATTGGTAGGCAATGATTTTAGTGATACGAATGTGATTAACGCGGCCATTACTGTGTTAAATCAAGCAAAAATATTCGCTATGCCTGTGCAAGGCATCCATCTTAGCCAGCAAAATAAAGCGGACTTTAAATTGCTGTTTGCCGTATATAATGGCAAGCGATGGGATTATATTAATCCACGCACAGGCGTAGCTGGCTTACCTAAAGATTTTCTTGTCTGGCAATATGGAAATGAACCCATGTTTGATGTGGTCGGTGGCAAAAAACCCCAATTCACACTCACCGTATCCCCAACCCCCATTAACGCATTGAGCATTGCAAAAATAAGAGGCGGGCAAACGGATTCACAATTATTGCGATTTTCATTATTGCAATTGCCGGTTAATGTACAAGAAACCTATAAAATTTTACTGACTGTACCCATCGGTGCGTTCATTATTTTATTATTGCGTAATTTTATTGGACTGAGCACATTCGGTACATTTATGCCGGTATTGATCGCGCTCGCCTTTCGTGAAACGCATGTTGTATGGGGTATTCTTTTATTCACGATTATCGTTTCGTTTGGACTGCTAGCACGATTTTACTTAGATCAATTGCGACTACTTTTGGTACCAAGACTTGCAGCTATTCTCACTGTAGTTATTTTGCTGATGATCTTGATAAGTGTTCTTTGTCAAAATTTAGGGCTTGAATCAGGGCTCTCGGTTGCGCTATTTCCAATGGTTATTCTCACGATGACGATTGAGCGCATGTGCATCACTTGGGATGAGCGAGGCGCTTATGACGCGATTAAATCCGGTGTTGGCAGCTTGGTAGCGGCTGTTATTGCATTTTGGGCAATGAACTGCAATGCGCTGCAATACTTAATGTTTGCCTTCCCAGAATTATTGTTTGTATTACTTGCGTTTATTTTATGGTTTGGGCAATACCGTGGCTATCGCTTATTTGAACTATTTCGCTTTAATGCCTTGGCCGGGGCAAAATAAATGTGGAAGATTTACCGAAATTTACATAAACGTGGCATTTTAAGCATTAATCAACGTAACAGTGATTATGTATTAAATTACAATCCACGCAAACTTTACCCTTTGGTTGATGATAAATTAAAAACCAAACGATTAGCACTGCAAGCAGGCATTGCTGTTCCAACACTTTATGAATTGATTGAAACAGAACACCACATCAAAAAATTAGAGGAATTACTGCAACCTTACAACGATTTTGTTATTAAACCGGCTTGTGGTGCAGGAGGAGACGGCATCATCGTCATCACTGATCGGGTTTTTGGCCGTTACCGACAAATTAATGGCAAGCTATTAACAACACAAGAGCTAGGCTACCACCTGTCATGCTTACTTTCAGGCGCCTATAGTTTGGGAGGGCATCCAGATTATGCTCTTATTGAGCGCCGCGTCATTATTGACCCAGTTTTCGCAGACGTCAGCTATGAAGGCGTCCCGGATATTCGTATTATCAATCTACTAGGCTACCCTGCAATGGCGATGGTCCGTCTGCCCACGCGATTATCTGGCGGCAAAGCGAACCTTCATCAAGGCGCCATCGGCATTGGAGTTAATCTTGCAAATGGTAAAACCCTCGGCGGGGTTTTCCACAATGACACCATTGATTATCACCCTGATACACTAAAGCCTATCGTTGATCTTCAAGTCCCTTATTGGGATAAAATATTAGAAATTGCTGCAAGCTGTTACGAACTAACGGGACTAGGCTATCTGGGGGTAGACATCGTTCTTGATAAAGAGCACGGCCCCTTAATGCTAGAATTAAATGCACGCCCCGGGTTGAATATTCAAATTGCTAATCGCGAAGGCGTGTTACATCGATATCGAGACATTGAAGCACGCGCCAAACATGGCAAAGAATCGATCGCAGCGCGCGTTGCATTTAGTAAAAAACAATTTGCTCGCTAACCTGCCGCTTGCTCAACAAATAATCTTTTTAACGGCTGCAAATGATTACAAACACGCAAGCCAAGACCGCGTAATGCCACCATAGGAGCAGTGGGATTCGCAAACAGTGTCTTCAAACCGTCCATTAACGCAATCATCTTCCAAACCTGAAATTTCCGCTGACGCTGATAAGCCCTTAGCGTTTTAACCGACCAATTTTTTTGCTTATCAGTAGCAAGAAAATCTATCCATGCGCTCAAGTCGGCGAGCCCTACGTTAAGCCCCAGACCCGCTAACGGATGAATAGTATGAGCAGCATCCCCCATTAATAACCAATTGTCGCCGCTGTAACACTTGGCATGACGCATGTGCAATGAAAATTCGTGGCGCTTTGCCTCTACCTTACACGCACCCAACGTTGCAAAAAATGCTGCGGTTATTTGCTCTTCAAATTCAACGTTAGACAATGCCATCAATTGTTTTGCATGCGCAGGCGTTGTAGACCATACAATTGAACATTGATAAGGATCCGCTAATGGTAAAAACGCCAAAGGACCATCCACATTAAAAACTTGATAGGCTGTGGCTTGATGCGGCTTTTCTGTGCGTATGGTCGTTACAATAGCTTGTTGATGGTAAGGCCAACTAGTTACTGATACACCTAATAATTGTCGTGTAACAGAAGACGCCCCATCAGCGACGATTAATAATTTGGCATGCCACTCATTATCAGAGCCCTTAATAAGCACACCATCATCTGTTGATGCCACCGAGGTTACCCGACACTGCGAAAGCATGGTGATATTTTGCAACGATATACAGTGTAATAATGCCTGCTTGATCACTGACTCCTCGATGATAGTTCCCAATCGATCCATACCCACCATTCGTGCATCAAAATCAATATGCGCAGTAGTTGCTGCATCCCATACATGCATATGGCGATAAGGTGAAATCCGTGATTTATCTAAATGCGCCCAAACACCAAGAGCGTCAAATAACGACTGCGAGGCATTATTAATTGCATAAACGCGTGAATCTATACTGCGTGTATCCGCGATTAATGCACCTGCATCAAGCAGTGCAACGGAGTAACCTTGCTGGTTCATGGCAATTGCCGCACTTAAGCCTACAATACCGCCACCAATAACAATGACATCGAACGACGAAGTCATGAACGCTCCTCAATTTGCAATGGAATTCCACAGACTAAATCTGGGATAACACCCGCAAAACCACGCGCATATCGCGCTAAAAGATTTTTTAATACAGAAATATTATCTAAGGCAATAAGCCCAGCACCGCGCATTATCGGCAGACCTGGCACACGACTAGTGAATAGTTCAATCAAACCATTGGTAAAGTGAATAATTGCCGATTGATCGTGCTGACGGGCTTGCTGATACAGTTGCAACATTTTACTATCCAAGCCTTGCTGAGCAATACATTGAGCCAGTGTAGCAACATCACGCAAACCAAGATTAAACCCTTGGCCAGCGACAGGATGCAACGTATGAGCAGCATTACCAACAAACACAACATTCCCTGAGACCGTCCCTGGCATAATCACTTGCCTCAATGGATAAAGGGCTCTATGTCCTGCTTTAACAAAACGCCCTAATCGATAACCAAATGCATGTTGCAGGGCGTTTAAAAAATCTGCTTCACTACAAGCAGCCAACCGTTCAGCATCGCTAGGCGATAAAGCCCAAACCAACGACGATCGCAAGCCTGTCATTGGCAATAAAGCCAACGGTCCGGATGAGGTAAAACGTTCATACGCATGATTCTGATGAGAACGCGCTAAACCAATGTTCGCAACAATAGCAATTTGGTTATATTCTTTAGTTTTTTTAGATAAACCACATAAACTGCGCACAGACGAATCAGCCCCATCTGCCGCAACAATCAAACGTGCTTGCACGGTGAGTTCACCTGACGCATCACGAATCGTGGCATTGCCATTAACATAATCTATAGATGTCAGCTCTGCAGGAGCAAGCATATGTTGCTCATCAAGCAACTGATGCAAGGCACGGTTAATGTATTGCATTTCTACCACATAACCTAATGACTGTGCTTGAGTGCCGTGCAACCGTGCACTTCCAAAGCAATGCCGCTCAGATACATGAATTGTGTCAATCGGCGTAGCATAGTCTTCAAGGAGTGGCCATATCTTAAGCATATCAAGAATACGCATACTAGCAGGCGCAAGCGCTAAGGTACGAGCATCAAAGTCGGCATGCACTCGATTAGAAAAAGGCTTAGCGTCCACCAATAACGTACTATACCCTAAATTCGTTAAAGCAAGCGTTAACGTGGCGCCAGTTAAGCCGCCACCGACAATAAGAATGTCAACTTGACGCTCAGCCACAGATTAACGCCTCAACATCATCAACATCCACAACCAAATCTCCCGATAAATTCTTATGCCCATCCACTGTCACGTGTATATCATCTTCAATACGTACACCAATGCCCCACCAACAAGGATCTACACTCTCCAAATTAGATGGAATATACAAACCTGGTTCAACCGTCAATACCATACCAGGCTCTAAGGAGCGCCATTTGCCCTGTAGTTTGTAACGCCCACAATCGTGCACATCCAACCCCAACCAATGACCAGATTGATGCATATAAAATGGCTTGTATGCTTCACGCTCAACTAATTCATCAACCGAACCGCGTAACAATCCTAACTCGACTAAACCTGCTGTTAAAATCTGCACGATAGTTCGTTGTATTTCATCCCAAACGCAACCTGGCCGAACAAGGGCAATCCCCGCTTTTTGTGCACACAACACTAGCTCATAGATTAAGCGTTGCTCTTGACTAAACCGACCATTGATGGGGTACGTTCGAGTAATATCCGCTGCATAATTTTCGAATTCACCGCCGGCATCAATTAATACCAAATCACCTTGTCGCAAAGGCTTATTATTTTCTGTGTAATGGAGGATGCATGCGTGACTACCACCAGCAACAATAGAATCATAAGCCACACTTCGGCAGCCCTGGCGGGTAAACTCATATAACAATTCCGCTTCTAATTGATATTCATAAGTAGCCTCACGGCAAGCCCGCATCGCGCGTTGATGCGCAGCAACAGAAATAGCAGCCGCGCGTTGCATCAACTCAATTTCTGCAGAACTTTTAAATAGCCGCATTTCGCCAATAATAGGTGCTAGATCACAAAAGGCTTCAGGCGCAGCAAAACCTCGACGACCTTGCTTTTTAACCACTTGCCAAGCTGCTAAAATACGCTTAGCCCATACAGGATATTGGCCAATCGCATAATAAATCGCTTGTCTATTTACCAATAGTTCAGGCAAACGGGCATCAAGATCTAACATTGAATACGCAACATCCATCCCTAATGCTTTGCATGCCCCATCTTGCCCTAAACGCACACCAGTCCATTGTTCTTCAATAGGACTTCGCGGACGGTTAAATAAAATGCTTTCACCCTTTGCGCCTGCGCATACCAACAACAAGGCATCTGGCTCATTAAAACCAGTTAAATAATAAAAATCACTGTCTTGTCGAAACCGATAATGACTATCACCGTTACGCAGTGCCTCACTTGCTGCTGGTATCACCGCAATACTATCAACAGGTAATCGATTGGCTAACTCGCGACGCCTGGCTTGGTATTCTTTTTGCGTAATCATCCATATGTCCTTTACTCATTCAAAAATCGATATAAACAACATCCGCTAATGGTGCAGCACGCCTAGTGAGCCACCTCAGACTGTCCATTAGCCTGCAACAAATCACTGTGTATGTGTAACACCGCCATACGCCCATACTCTACTACTTCCATTAAAGCACGCTCGTCTTCTTCATCAACACTAAGCGAATGAGTATCCAGCTGCGCAAATTCCACCAAATGCTGCAACGCCTCTTGTGCCTCATCCTCTTGCAATTGCTCATAGCCTACACCTGCTTGATTAAGCCCTTGGGTGAACCCCTCACACCAATCGCTAAACGCTTGCGCTCGCTCAACTAATGGGTAGTCGTCATCAGGAAGTAATAATTGAAATTCAAAATCAAAATTTAATAGTTGTTGCTGGCTTACAGCATACACACCAAATAACGCCACACGCATGACAACATCTTTATTATGAGCCATCAATGCACGTAAATAAGCTTCACCATCTTTAACAGCACCTGCGCATAAATAACCGCACATGACGCCATGTAATTCACTAGCAGAAATAGGAAGCGCTAAAATCGCTATAGACTCAGTAAATTCTTGGTAGCTTGGCAGACGCAACGGAGCATTAGTAGTTGACATAAGAGACTCTTTAAAACAAAGCGTTAATAATAACCGATTTGCTCGCTCAAGCCAAAATTGCTACAATTTGGGCTTGAGCAGGCCTGTGAAAAGCACAAAGGTTCGACAAAAATGACAAAAGACGTATTTTATACCATTCAATTACTAAATAAATCTTACAAAATCAAATGCGCTGATGAAAAAGCACCAACACTACTGCTTGCCGCTCAAAAATTAAATGAACACCTTCTGCAAAAAAAGGCTGAATTCAAGGCATTAGATAATCACCAAGCTCTCATTTTAGCGGCATTACACATTAGCCACGAACTAGTTACCTGCCAACATCAACAACAAGAACAACGCCAACAACTTGCAAAATTCATTGATGATTTAGAAACAAAAATTAGCCAGGTTGCCGATAGTACAAATTAATTTCCATTCATATAGTTGTTAACTGATACTCTAAGCATCCGTTCGTGTAGCTGGCGTTTGCGGCGAATTTTCACCTACCCGTAATTCAAGCCATAGGGCATTCAATATGGCAAACGTGCACGCCAAGCCCGTGCCTAAAATCCATGAAAAATACCACATAAAGTAATCTCCTAATACGCTGAATCTAGATTATTATTGACGGTTTCCTCCGTAACCTTACCGCTCAATACACGATAAACCCAAGCGGTATAGATAAGGACTAAAGGTAGAAATACAACCGTAGCGCCAAGCATGATAAACAAGGTTAATTGACTGGACGAACTATCCCAAACAATCAAGCTTTGAGCTGGATTAGACGATGATGGCAGGATAAAAGGGAACATACTCACGCCAACCGTGGCTATAATACCAACCAACGCAGTAGCACTACAAACAAACGCAACCCTAGGACATGATGCTAGAATAATTGCCAAAAATGGAGCAATAATACCAAGAATAGGGACCAACATCGTCATGGACCATGACTGATAATTAACAAACCACGCACCACTGCTTTGCACCACCGTTTTGTACAATGGATTTGATGGGCCATCATGCGGTGTTATTGAGGTTAAGCTATAACCATCAACACCATAATAAACCCATATCCCACCAGCAATAAACAAAATTATGGTAAGTAATGCGCTAATTCTGGCAGCGCGTTTTGCTCGTTGTTGCAAATAACCGTCTGTTTTAACATTCAAGAAAAAAGCACCATGCATTGCTAACATCGCAACAGATAGCAATCCACTCAGCAGTGCAAAAGGATTAAGCAAGGCAAAAAATGTACCGGTATAAAATGGACGCAAACTCTCGTCAAAATGAAAAGGGACACCTTGCAACACATTGCCAACAGCCACCCCAAATATCAGTGAGGGTACCAGCCCACTAACGAACAATGAATGATCCCAAAACGTGCGCCATTTAGGATTTGTTAATTTTGAACGATACTTAAAGCCCACCGGACGCATAATAAGCGCGAGCAAAACGACTAACATAGCTAAATAAAACCCGGAAAAAGAAAGTGCATATAGCGCGGGCCAGGCAGCAAAGATAGCGCCACCACCTAAAATAAACCAAACTTGATTGCCTTCCCAAGTTGGGGCAATGCTATTGATAATAACTCGTCGATCGATATCTTTTTTAGCAAGCCATGGTAACCACATAGCTACGCCTAAATCAAAACCGTCCATCACCGCAAAACCAATCAGCAATACACCAAGTAAAACCCACCATATGATGCGTAGTGTCTCGTAATCGAAAGGCATTATACTTCTCCTAATGAGTCAAGTTGTCAGGACCAAGACGAATGTATTTCACCATCAAATAGACTTCAACGATGGCAAGAACCGAATAAAAAAGAATGAATCCCGTTATAGACGTCATTATTTGTGATGAATCAACGGTAGAGGTTCCCATCGCTGTTGGCAATATCCCTTGAACAGCCCAGGGTTGACGTCCATATTCAGCAACAACCCAACCAAGCTCTGCAGCGACCCAAGGTAATGGCAGCGACCAAAACGCCAATTTCAAATACCAGCGCGTTGTATGCAGTTTTCGTCTAACGGATAAATAAAATCCGATAACAAATAAGAAGATGAAGAAAAATCCACAAGCAACCATAATACGAAACGAGAAAAACAACGGCATAACATGCGGCGCAAGATCGTTAGCCGCGCTATCAATTTGCTCGTCTGTAGCATCTGTCACATTATTTGTGTATTTTTTCAACAACAATCCATGACCTAATGACTCACCATGCGCAGCAAAATCAGCCTTTGCTTGCTCATCCTGTGGATTTTTCTGCAATCGAGTTAATGCGTCATACGCAAGCATCCCATCTTTAATTTTTTCCTTTCCTTGCGCAACCAATTCTGTAATGCCCTCAAGAGGTTCGCTAATTGAGCGAGTCGCGATAAGACCAAGCACATACGGAACAGTGATATCATAATCAGTTGTCATGGTTTTTTGGTTAGGAATACCAAATACCGTCATGCCAGCCGGAGCTTTTTCAGTGTGCCACATGGCCTCCATGGCTGCTATTTTCATTTTTTGACTATTATTGGCCAGATAACCACTTTCATCACCTAAAACTACAACTGATAAAGCTGAAGCCAAACCAAACGACACTGCTACCGTCATAGAACGCTTTGCCAGCGGGATATTACGACCGCGCAAAAGAAAATAAGCACTGATAGCTAATACAAAAATAGAACCTGTAACATAACCCGCACTAATGGTGTGTACGAATTTAGCTTGAGCAACAGGGTTAAACATAACCGCCGCGAAATCACTAACTTCCATGCGCATAGTTTGATAATTAAATACCGCGCCAACCGGATTTTGCATCCAACCATTTGCTATTAAAATCCACAACGCTGATAAGTTGGTACCCAATGCAAGCAACCAGGTGCAACACATGTGCTTGAATTTAGATAATTTATTCCATCCAAAGAAAAATAACCCAACAAACGTCGCTTCTAAAAAGAACGCCATTAAGCCTTCAATTGCCAGTGGTGCACCAAAGACATCACCAACATAATGCGAATAATAAGCCCAGTTTGTCCCAAACTGAAACTCCATAGTCAAACCGGTAGCAACACCTAATACAAAGTTGATACCAAATAAAACACCCCAATATTTAACCATTTGACGCCAAATTTCTCGCCCAGACATTACATAGACTGTCTCCATAACGGCTAACAATATAGATAAACCCAACGTCAATGGAACAAACAGAAAATGATAAAGCGCTGTTAAAGCAAACTGCAGGCGGGATAAATCGACTATTTCACTACCAGGAATCATAGCTTACCTCAAATGGCTGAATTAATTCGTATTATAAACTGCGTTTATAGGTTGTTTGACACTAAAAGAGCTAGAACCTAACAACCATTGCCTTGTATCTTTTGAAGGTTTTTCAACATCCTTAAAGCAAACCCACCACAATGTAATGAGCAACATAAATTTCACGACTAATGTTACCAAAATATCACGAGTCAAGGGCTTCATAATTTGCTATCCGATAAATACAGCCCATATTATACTAAAAAAGGGCATATTTAGCTATCTGGAAGGCTCTATAGCTAGAACAATCACTTTGCTATTTTTTAAAAATAACTAAAATCTCGTTAAATACGCGTCATCCTAATACAGCAACCTCTAGCGAGGTAACATTCTGTAATCCTCGTGGTAAACGATTGCCTCGACGACCACGTTCACCTTGATAATGCGTAAGATCCGCCGCTTTCAATGTAAAATGGCGTTTGCCGGCATTTACCGTTAACTCATCACCCGGCGCTAACAATTGCACATCGATAACAAATTCTTCTCGTTGGGCGGCTTTAGCAGAAGGAATGCTGATCAATTTATTACCTTTACCTCGCGTCAATTCTGGAAGCTCGGTCGCTGCAAAAATGAGCAAACGTCCAGCATTGGTTACACACGCAACGTGTTGTGTGTCTTTTGCAGCTAGGATGCGCGGCGGAAGCACTTGGCTATTTGCCGGTAATTTGAGGCATGCTTTGCCATTACGGTTTTTAACATATAACTCT
The DNA here is from genome assembly GCA_964654255.1 of uncultured Legionella sp. Taxonomy (GTDB): domain Bacteria; phylum Pseudomonadota; class Gammaproteobacteria; order Legionellales; family Legionellaceae; genus CAZYME01. Next base: position 13,423 of record CAZZGV010000020.1, read on the forward strand.
TTCAATTGTGTTAAAAACCCATAACCGGCATCGTTGGCTAATAACACCCAATCGTCTGGCTCTCCGCAGATTAAAGCAACAAACGCCGCCCCATCTGCTGGATTTAACTTTCCGGTCAATGGCTCACCTTGGCCTCGAGCTGAAGGCAAGACATGGCCAGGCAGGGTATAAACTTTGCCTTCATTATCAAAGAAAACTACTTGCTGATTACTGCGCGCATTTGTTTGAGCTTTAAATTCATCCCCAGATTTGTAACTTAATTCTCGCCCATCCACATCGAAGCCTTTACCAGCTCGCACCCAACCTTTATGAGAAAGAACCACAGTAATCGGTTCATTGGGGAGAATATCCTCTTCTCTTAATGCTTGGGAGTCTTCTCGTTCAACCAACGGTGAGCGACGAGCGTCGCCATATAAATCTCGATCAGCAATGATTTCTTCTTTCACTAGGCTGCGTAAACGTTCATCACTGGCCAAAATTTGTTGCAAATAATCGCACTCAGCACTTAACTCATCGTGCTCCCCACGAAGTTTCATTTCTTCGAGTTTTGCCAAATGACGTAATTTCATTTCAAGAATTGCGTCGGCCTGTCGTTCACTGAGCATAAACCTGACCATCAACGCTTGCTTAGGATTATCTTCTTCCCTAACAATGGCAATGACTTCATCAAGGTTCAAATAAGCAATCAATAACCCTTCTAATACATGCAAACGATCCAGCACCCT
>CAZZGV010000021.1:0-14139 GCA_964654255.1 uncultured Legionella sp.
CGATATTTAACATCGTTACCACTAATAACCTAGGGCGACAAAAGAGCACAATGTCAGGTATTGCTCATTGTTATCATCCGGTAGCACTTTCATTATGATATGCATATTTTGTGTGAAATCAAATTTAGTTCGGCATTCACCCTTTAGCCCCAAAGGGGTTGACCATTTCACCGTTAACATTTGTTTGCCGTTAATATTACTTGTGGTTTCAGAGGGATAGGTTTGCTCTGTTCCAACATTAAGCACATCAGGGGTGAGGAAATCATCTATCCCTACATTAAAGGCAATATCACCTAATTCCCCAATGTTAGTAATTTTGAGTTGATAGTCCGTTTTTGTTGGTGAAGACCAGCTTTGGCCATAAGCAGTTGTTCCAATTACTATGCCGTTATCTTGGTGTTCCTTTTCAGTTAAACCATGATGAAGCATTTTGTTGATAATAAATTTATATTGAAACGCACCACTACAGCTATTGGATTTGAGTGGTGTGATTCGTGTTCGGCAGTTAATTGTATCTAAATCCCCACGTGGAATGGTGGTAATATTTGAAATAGGATTAAAAAGGCCGTCATTGTCGGGATTAATTCCCGCAAGAGCTCGCCCATAAGCTGGAATCCCTACGTTCAATTGCGATGCGCGAACGCCGGCTTTTAGGGCTGCTTTAACAGAATTTTGGATACTGAAATGATAAGATAAAGGAGCGTTGCTGGGGATAGTTAAATTTGTTAAAAATCCTGTAGTGCCTATTTGATCGCTCGAATGATTAAATGCACCATAAAAATCATACGTTATAAGATTAATAGCGGTGGCATATTCAGCGATTTTATGGAGTGTGTCACCAGCAAAGCCATATTGATTATCACGAGTGCCGTTGAGAAAATCCGGATCAGATAATGTTGTTACTGTAATCATTTTGTCAGGCATTGCTAATTTAAGTTGTTTAACAAGGGTAGCAAAGTTCTCGGCATTTGAAGCTGTCATTTGCGGGTTTTCATAATCTAGATCAATGCCGTCTAATTGATAGGTGTTAATTAATATTTTAGCTGAGTTAACAAAATTATCGATACCATATTGGCTGCTGAAGGTGTCTTCAAAACTGTCCTCATGACCGTAACCACCCACACTGACTATTTTGCGTAATGGGCCTAATGGATTATTTGGAGCGGTATGTTGTAGCATAGAAAAGGCATTAAAATTTCCCATTTTAGCGCCATCTTTTAATTCGATGGGAGCGTTTTGATTGGCTAAGGCAAAATTACAAATAGGGCTATTTTTTCTGCAAAATGCATCTTGAGTAGCTGATACGCCTGAGGTAGATAGGTCCGACCAGGGATCATTAAAATATAATGTTCCTATATTTTCCGGAGTATCATTGGGAACTGTTACTGTCTCATTATTTTTTTTATCAAAATAAGTGTATTTTTGTGTTTGTGCTTGTAGAAAACTATAAGTAATAACATTCATCCCAGATAATTTGTCGCTAAAATCCTGGTTGTTTACTGTGTTATTGTTAACATCTCTGCTACCTGGAACACCATAAGCCGTTTGTGGGATGGCTCGTGTAGATTCAATGCTATAAACATTCGTGTTGCTCCAATATCCTACGACATATGGCTTTTTACCGTTCTGTTCAGAATTATTTAAGGCGGTACTAATGGTTTTTAGCAACGATGTTTTCTCACGAAATGCTGTATCCCCCCTGAACTCCCAAAGCATCACACCACCCAACCCTTGCTGGTTAACATAATTTGTTATGGATTTAGCAGTGTTGGTTGATACGTAGGATAGGTATAAATTGTTGTAGGTTGTTGATTCAGCAATAGCAGTTTGGTAGAGGCTTAAATTTAATAATAAAACGGTCATTAATTTTTTCATTAAGGCCTCAGTGGACGATTTTTGTTGGCAATATCTTATATTAAATGTATCAATGTGCAAAATAAATTATCAGATTTATAACGGATATTAATACTCGACTTTACCCATTTTTATAAAAATAGCTAATCATTTGTCTTTGCAAGCGATTTTTCTTGACACTTAGGTATTAAGTGTTAAAATATGTCCTTAATGTCTAAATTTAGTACTATTTAAAAGTGTAAAGGATTTTTCAATGCCCCATGTAAACCAAGTAAAGCGTTTTGTAGTTTACTTTTTTTTAGCCGCTTCATGTTGTTGTCGTTAACCATTTATCACTTCTTGTTTGTTTCTTAGCATTTTTTAAAAGGGTTTAGCATGTGTGCACAACAGTCTACAACGAAAAAAAGCATTTGGTTTAGTACGCCATTTTTATATACCGTTATGATTATACTAGGTATTTTTAGTGGTTTGTCTGATATTTCTGTTTTAAAGTCCTTGGGTTTTTTGATTGCTGATATTTTTATTCGGATTTTTAAGTGCATTAGTTTACCTATCATTGCGCTTTCTATTATTGTGACGTTATCTAATTATCGATCAGACGGGGTCATGAAAACTATTTGGCGACGGACGATGTGTTACACCTTGGGTACGACAATGGTTGCAGCGGGTATTAGTTGCTTACTATATATACTAATACATCCTAGTATGATTACTGTTGTTCCTGATGCAAGTACTGTCTTGCCAACAGGGCATGTAGGCTATTTGCAGTATATTACGCATCTTATTCCTACTACGATTTTTTCGCCCTTTTTAGAGCAGCAGGTAATTAGCGTTTTGTTTATGGGTATTGTTGTTGGACTTGCTATCCGTTTTATACCTGATGATGACGCAAGACAAACGATTACACATTTTTTTCATGGTGCCCATGGTTTATTTATGGTGATAACAAACTGGGTAATTGCAGTTATTCCGATTGGGTTATATGGATTTATTACCACAACCGTTATTCAATTACGCGGTGGAACCGCCATTAAAGGGATTGGGGAGTATCTATTAATCATAGTATTAGCGAATTTAGTGCAAGGATTTATCGTGCTTCCTTTATGGTTGAAATGGCATGGCATAAAACCGATGGCTGCTATGAAAGGGATGTTACCTGCCTTATCCCTTGCATTTTTTTCTAAGTCATCAGTGGGAACGCTGCCTGTAACGATGGATACGGTTGAGAAAAATTTAAACGTTCAACCTGAAATCAGTCGTTTTGTGCTGCCATTATGCACCAGTATTAATATGAATGGCTGTGCGGCATTTATTTTCGCGACAGTGATTTACTTGATGCAAAATCATGGCATAGAGGTGTCATTTGCAACAATGGGTTTGTGGGTTGTTGTAGCAACAGTTGCAGCAATTGGTAATGCTGGTGTACCAATGGGTTGTTTTTTCTTAAGTGCTAGCCTATTAGCAAGCATGAATGTGCCTATCACATTGCTGGGTATTATTTTGCCTTTTTATGCCCTCATCGATATGTTAGAAACGGCATTAAATGTGTGGTCAGATTCATGTGTTGTGAACGTAGTGGACGAAAAAGCTGTTTCTGATGGTTTATTGGTCAATGGATCTTTTTCGGAGCCTGTGAGGTAAGGAGCCTCTCATATTAATATTTTTTTACAAATTAAATAATAAATATCACTCAACGTTACCAAGTCAGCCAATGCCACGCATTCATTAACTTGATGAATTGTGGCATTTACAGGTCCTAACTCAATAACGTCTACTCCATATGGCGCTATAAATCGTCCATCTGATGTACCACCGCTGGTTGATAGCTCAGGCATATGATGCGTCTTGGACTTAATAGCTTCAACACAACTATCTAACAAGCATCCACCAGTGGTTAAAAATGGCCCGCCATTTAATCGCCACTTGATAAGGGGCTTGATGCCATGTCGAGAAAAACAGTTTTCCACACTGTTTTTTAATGTGTCAGCAGATTGCTCCGTGGAAAAGCGAAAATTAAATTGAAGCGTTAATTCACCCGGAATAATGTTATTAGCTTGTCCACCGGATTGGATATGCGTTATTTGTAGAGAAGTGGCGGGAAAGTACGCATTGCCCTGATCCCAAACGGTAGTGGTTAGTTCAAGCAACACTGGACTGAGCTTGTGAATTGGATTTTCAGCTAAATGGGGGTAGGCGACATGCCCTTGCTTACCATGTAGCTCCAGGCTTGCTGTTAAGGAGCCTCGTCGTCCAATTTTAATTACATCACCCACATGTTTGGTGCTTGATGGTTCTCCTACAATACAGAAATCTATTTTGATGCCTTGTTTTTTTAACTCTTGCATAACATAGGGCGTGCCTAAATCAAATTCATCGCCTTCTTCACCACTGGTAATTAGGAAACCAAGGCTTCCTGTAAACGTGGGGTGTGTTTTAGTGAAACGAGAAGCTGCAATTAGCATGCAGGCTAAGCTACCTTTCATATCAGCGCTACCACGTCCATAAAGGCGGCCGTCTTTTTCATCTAATATAAAAGGATCAGAGTGCCATTTAGAATGGTCACCAACAGGAACCACATCGGTATGACCGGCAAATACTAATAATGGGCTAGCGTTACCTATACGAGCAAAAAAATTTGCTACAGGCGGGTTATCAAATCGTTGGCAAGTGAAGCCTAATTCCTGCAATGCAGTTATCATATAGTCTTGACAACCAGCATCGTGTGGAGTGATGGATTGAAAGCTAATAAGTTTAGCCAGCAGCTCCTTAACCGCGTCCATTATTTACATCCCTTAGCAATTCATTAATGCTAACTTTTGCCCGAGTTTTTTCATCAACTTGTTTCACAATCACAGCACAATACAGGCTATGACTGCCATCATCGCTTGGTAATGAACCTGCAACAACTACGGAACCTGCAGGAACTCGCCCATATGTGATTTCTCCGGTTAACCGATTGTATATTTTTGTACTTTGGCCAATAAATACGCCCATAGAAAGCACAGAGCCGCGTTCAATAATAACGCCTTCAACGACCTCGGAGCGTGCACCAATAAAACAATCATCTTCGATTATGGTTGGGTTAGCTTGGAGGGGTTCTAAAACACCACCAATTCCTGCTCCCCCAGAGAGGTGAACATTTTTACCGATTTGTGCGCATGAGCCAACAGTAGCCCATGTGTCTACCATTACCCCTTCATCAATATAAGCGCCTATGTTGACATAAGAAGGCATGAGTACGGTATTTTTTCCAATAAACGCACCACGACGAACCATTGCATGAGGAACAACTCGAACGCCCATTTGGGCGAAAGCATCCGGCTCTAAGCTTGAAAATTTAAGCGGTAATTTGTCATAAAATTGGCAAAATTCAGAATCAATGACACGATTAGAATATACCTTGAATGAAACAAGAATGGCTTTTTTTAGCCATTCATTAACCACCCATTTATTGTGTATTTTTTCTGCAACACGTAAATGGCCGTTATCAAGACGTGCGATGACCTCCTCAAGTGCATTGAGAATTTCAGGTGATGCATTATCTGGTGTTAGAGTTTGTCGTTTTTCAAAGTGTTGCTCAATTATTTGTTGTAATGCGGTCATTTATAATACCTTTAAGTTTTTGACGTATTGGGGAGCAATTTTTTAGTAATATCACCCTCTAAATGAATGTTAGTTGGATCAATGGATAAGATAGGCGATCCTTCGGCAAAATTTAATTTATGAAGGTCAACCCAAATAATGTTAGGTGCGGATGTTGAGTTAAAGTAGTAAATACGATTTGTCACGTCTGCGACTGTTACCCAACGTGTTACCCACGCATCTTCCGTTTTATTACCAGACGTATCTACTGCGCCAAAGGGAACCATTGCTGTTCGAATGACGGATAGAACACCGGCAATGGATTCTACTTCATTTTTTGCTGAGGGTAACGTTTTTAAGAAGTTAGCAACACGGACAAAACGGCTGAGTGGATCAGTGTCACCTGGTAACGCTAGTTTTCCACCGAACCCTTTGTAACGTTTGAGATTATCCAGTTGAATATTATAAGCAGGTTCATTTGTCATAATGCGATATTGTGAACCATGATAAACATGCATTTTCCCTTGGATAAACTCAATCACGGCAGAATCACCTGTTGCATCTTCCATCGTTAAATGAATAGGCCATGTTTTACCGTTCACCTCTGTTGCAACAAGAGGTAGGTTTTTAGTGCCTTTAAGTGCCTCATCAACCGTAGCAAAATTATCTAATATATATTGTGCCCACATTGCATTAGAGATTTTTGATGACGATGGGGTAACAGCGGGATACTGAGTATCTGTTAAATAGAGAAGGTGAACAGCAAGTCCTTTTTCATTTATGCCATCAGATGCGGTAGGGGTATGAAAGGCAGTGACAACCAGGTTGCCATACTTAGATGCCCAGTTTACAGAGTTTTCCCCAGCTTCCCCTGTATGATGTGTTCCTCTTGGTTGAGAAACCAGCAGAGGTGTGTCAGAAATATAAAGATCCATCGTACGGGCAACGGCGAGTGTATCGCCTTTATCATTTGCAAATACTGATGTGCAGCTGTAAGACGAGTATGAAATTATCAATGCGCTTAAAATAACTGGTAATTTAAAATAGTGGGTTTTCATCGTAACTGAATCCTTTCAGGGAAACATTTACATTAACATTATTTTTTATTAGATGTAAAAGATAGTGGTACGAAAGTAGGGCAAGATTGTGTATGTTTAGACTTTGTTCTTATTTCCGTCTTTGCGAACGAAGTGAAGCAATCTAGTTCGGCGGTACAATTGAGCATCGCGCTGGATTGCTTTGCAGACGCTCGCAAAGACGGTATTTTTTATAAAAATGGTTAACGCCCCTCATTTCATTTCATTTCATTGATCAATTGATCTTTTTCAAACCATTTTTGATTAAGCCATTGGCGAAACTCTGTTTGTACTTTATCGTCTTCAAGAAGCGATGGGCTTAAAAATTGGTCAGGGATAGGGAGTTGGCGAACATTTATTTTAATAGAGTCGATTCGGTGGCATAGAAAATCCCATAGTGAAACATCATGCTTTGGATAGATAATGGTCACATCAATAAGTTGATTAATTTGCTTATTCATCGCACTAATTACAAAGCCGATACCACCAGCTTTCGGTTTAAGTAAATGTTGGTAAGGTGAGTTTTGGGTTATTTTTTTCTCTGTTGTATAACGTGTGCCTTCAATAAAGCTCATTAAACTTGCAGGGGTTTCTTTGAATAAGGTTAGTGCTTTTTGAGTTGCTTGTAGATCTTTGCCTTTTTTATGGGGATATTTAGCTAAATAGGTAGGTGAGTAACGTTTCATAAAAGGACAGCCCATTGCCCACCAAGAGAATCCTAAAAAGGGGACCCATTTTAGCTGATCTTTAATGAAAAATTTTAATACAGGAATTTTACGATTAAACAAGCGTTGTAAAATAACAATGTCCAACCAGCTTTGATGATTTGCCACGACGAGGTACCAGTCGTTTGGGTTAAAGTCGTTTGTGCCAGTGATTTGTAAGTGAGCAGGGTTGGATTTATCCAGATAAACGTTGTTAATATCAGTCCAAACAGTAGCAATTTTATCGACCATTTTAGTGCAAGAAATTTTTAAGCGCTGATTGGGGATGAGTTTTGCTAAGCCTAAAAATAAAATAGGAATAGACCCTAAAGCTGTTGTTAACATAAGAACAGTTAAAGCCACAGTTGCGTGTAGTTTGCCAGTAAAATTTTTTGATATGTGCATTATGTACTCCTGCATTATCCTAAAGCGTGATTAAGATCGGCAATTAAATCATCAATGTGCTCAATACCAACAGATAATCGAATGAACCCATCTTCAATGCCAAGGGTTTTGCGTGTTTCGGCAGGTATCGAGGCATGTGTCATAATTGCTGGGTGCTCGATCAAGCTTTCAACACCACCTAAACTTTCTGCTAGGGTAAATAGTTTACAACGCGATAAAAATCGGGTTGCGCCTTCTAGGCCACCAGCAACTACTATTGAAATCATTCCACCAAAGTCATGCATTTGTTGTTTTGCCAATGCGTGTTGTGGGTGGCTTGCTAGGCCTGGATAAATAACGTTATTAATCTTTGGATGTTTATCTAGCCAAGACGCCAGAGCTCTTGCATTTTCACAATGTCGTTGCATACGCAAAGACAATGTTTTTAGGCTTCTCAGCACTAAAAAACTGTCAAATGGGCCTGCAATGGCTCCACAAGAATTCTGTAAAAAAGCAATTTTTTCGATTAAAGGTAAATTATCTCCTACGATAACCACACCATTAACGACATCAGAATGGCCGTTTAAATACTTGGTTGCTGAATGCAAAACAATATCAAAGCCAAGTTCAATCGGACGCTGAATCCAAGGTGTAGCAAATGTGTTGTCAGCAACGGTTATAATGCCATGTTGTTTAGCTAGTGCTGCAATTTTTTTTAAATCAGCTAGCTTCAACATTGGGTTTGATGGTGTTTCTATCCAGATCATACGTGTATTTGGTTGAATTGCAGCTGCAATATTGTCAATATTCTCCATATCAATAAAGGAAAATGATAAATTGGAGGTACGTGTTTTTACTTTATCGAATAATCGGTAGGTTCCGCCATAGAGGTCGTCCATTGCGATAATGTGGTCACCGGCATTGAGCAAATCAATCACAGTATTTATTGCAGCCATTCCAGACGCAAAAGCAAAACCTTGTTTGCCTGACTCAAGACTTGCGATACATGCTTCATAAGCTGCGCGGGTCGGATTTTGGGTGCGAGAATATTCATAACCTTGGTGTACACCAGGAGATGATTGCCGATAAGTAGATGTCGCATAAATAGGTGTCATAACTGCACCAGTACTAGGATCGGGAGCTTGCCCTGCATGAATGGCACGTGTGTCAAAGTGCTTGGTATCCATAAAAAATCTCGATTTACTGTTTTGAAAGATATATATCATACATCATGTTTTGACTCCTTGCTTCGATGACTGTAACGTATTTAACTATATAGTAAATTAAAACAGATGATCTAAAGGAAAAATGCCTGTGCTTGCAGATGTAAAGATAGCCTTATGTCGTCCTATTATTCCAAAACTAATGTGTATGACATTGGCTTTATTATTGGTATGGTGGATAGTAGCAAGCGTACAATCTTTTTTTTCGCTTGATAAAGCGGTGACTGTTCGTCATGATCAATGGTTTGATACAAACATAAAACCCAAACAACCGCCGTTAAACACTACATTTTTTGGATATTATGTTCCTAAAAATCTAAGTGATGCGGATGTTAAACAATCAATGCTTGATCTAACGGTTGTCGGTATACTGTTTGCAGAAAGTGAAGAAGCATCTCATGTTATTATTCGTGCAGCAGGTGGGCGAGAGCAAACATTTGGCGTAGGGGATGCTTTGCCGGGAGGCGCGATTATCAAGCGGATTACTAGCAATGGTGTGTTAATTGGGCGAAATGGAGCATTAGAGAGTTTAAGTTTACAAAAAAATGCACTAACCTTCGAGCCACCTGCTAAGCCATTGAGGAACTCGAAATGAGGAACAGTTTTCATGCGCTTTAGAGTTATCTTATTGACAATATTATGCTTTATCACGCTACTTAGTGGTTGCATGGCCCGTGGCTTTAATTTACGCGAGGGTATTAAAAGTTTCCAAATTCAGAATTATCGTCAAGCATTTGTGCGTTTAATGCCAGAAGCTATAAAAGGACAACCTGATGCTGAGTATGCAGTTGGTTATATGTACTATTATGGTCAAGGCGTTGTTGAAGATAGGAAAAAAGCAGCCTATTGGATAGGCTGTGCGGCCCAAGCAGGTCAGCCTGATGCAATTGAAGCGATAGCTATTATAGAACATCAACGCTAAAAATATGGGTTATATCTATACTTAAACGTTGGGAAGGTAATGCCTATATTAAGAGTACAAGGCACAACAGAAGAAAGTGAGATTACTCCCGCTCCATTGATCAAAAATAATCAACAGCAATTTCATAGAACGAAAAAAATAGTTGTTGATGATCCCGTGAGACAGGCTAAAATTGAAATACACCAGGCTCGCTGGGTGGTTGAAAGAGCCTTAAATACTGTACAAAGCTACGTAAGTAATAAAGCCGCAAAACTCTCATTATTTTTTTGTTGCCTGTCAAATTCCAAACGAGAAGCAGATGTATATTTTCTATCTTCGGTTGCAAATGATATGAATATAAGGCTTAGTTTTGCTGAAATGGTGCTAGCGCGTGAGCCAATTAGGCATAATGAAGTACGGGATGCGGCACAGAATGTTGAATATGTTATATACGGATCTTATGTTTATGTATTACGAAAAATAAAAGGTTCGTACAATTTTTATAATAAATTACTGCGTAGAGCAAAAGATCCCTCGGAAAGTGTTCTTTATTCAATAGTGACTGAATCCTTGAGGGATAAAGACAAAAAAGGGGAGCTTGGCGATGATAAAAAATATTTATCTTGTTTGAGCACCTATCTTGCAGAAAAAATTGCCCAAGACGATAGTAAAGACCATTTCCTAACACAGGATTGGTTTAAAAAAGTACAATCACAGCTTTCGGACCTTTCAACAACGACAGAAGATGCAAGCACGGATGTTGAGATAATTGGTTTTAGCGATGATGATCAAGAAATGCTTCTTTATAAATAAATTTTTTAGCGTACAAAAGTTAGTGTTTTATTTTTAAGTCACGGCGTTAAACACTAATGAAATCATATAGCAACTGTAAATTAGTAATAGTAAGCCACCATGCCAACGTTCAATTCTTTTTTTGTAATGATAATTAATGAATAACAGTACAAGCGTTATGATAAACATAACAGGAATGTCTCGCCACAGGATGGCGTGGCTAATTGCTGAAGGATTAATAATTCCAGGAAATGCCATGACTACCAGGAGATTAAACATATTTGAGCCAAGTATAGTACCTACCGCTATGTCATCTTGGCCTTTAAGGGCGGCAATAAGAGCGGCGGCTATATTAGGTAAACTGGTGCCTATCGCAATAACGGTTAAGCCTAATACCAATTCACTAATACCTAGCCATTGGCCAATATCTACAGCACTTTTTACAAGAAAATGAGCACTTAAGGGAAGAATAGCTAGTCCAATAATGATATTAAAAGAATTTACTTTCATAGAGCGCGTAACGCTGATTGTTTCACGGAACTCTTTGGCAAGAGGGTCATGCTTTGAGTGGCGTGCTAAATAAATAAAATAACAAATTAAAGCAATACAACCTATTAAAAATAAGCAGCCATCTATAACACTTAGATTACCGTCGATCATTAATGAATAAGTAAAAAGCATAACTAAAAATAAAAGAGGATATTCGCGACGTAAAATGGATGATTTTATAGTTAAGGGGCGAAATAATATGGTAAGACCTAAGACCAAGCCAATGTTGGCAATATTAGCTCCAATAGCATTACCTATGGCTATTTCATTACGTCCTTCAAAAGCAGCTGAAATAGCAACCATGATGCTGGGTATTGATGCACCAATAGCAACTAAGGTGAGGCCAATGATCAGTGGGGAAATGCGATAATAACTAGCAATTCCTGATGCCCCAGTAACTAGATGATTTGCAGCCCACAGCAATCCTATAAAGCTCGATATCATTATGATTATTGTTATCATGGGGTTCCTTTATATTGACGCGCAGTGCGCGCGCTTCGTGCGCGGTATATAATCGTAGATTCGGGTGCTGAAGTCTACTATGGTTAACTATAAAAATGATTAATAATATCACTCACTGGTTTGGCAAGACCCAACCCATTTAGTTCATGGCAAGAAAACCAACGTCCAGTATGCTCTGCTAGAGTATGTGATTTGCTTGTTGTCATCATTGCCCATACCTTTATTTGAAGATGAAAATGGCTAAAGGAGTGATTGATGGTCGTTAGCTCTTTTAGGTTATTTATTTTTAGTTGGTACGTTGTTTCAACGTACTGTGTGGGGCAATGTTCCATATCAATGCTGGGTAAACACCACAATCCGCCCCATAACCCAGTTGGTGGGCGCTTTTCAAGATAGATTAACTGGTTGCTATTGTGCAGAAGTAAAAACTGTTGCTGTTTGTGAGGCACTATTTTTTTTGGATTTTTGTTAGGGTAGTTGGCTACTACATTTTGTATTTTTGCTTTGCATGTTAGTTGCAGTGGACATATTTCGCAGGTGGGTTTTTTTGTTGTACAACATGTAGCACCTAGATCCATTATAGATTGTGTATAGTTGGCGCAATTGTCTTTGGGCATACATTCGTTTGCTAACCCCCATAGGGTTTGTTGAACTGAAGCTTGTTTAGGTAGACCATCGATTAAAAAATAGCGACTTAAAACTCGCTTAACATTGCCATCTAAAATTGCTGTTGGTTTATCGAATGCTAACGACGCAATTGCAGCCGCTGTTGAGGGGCCAATGCCTGGAAGTTGAATTAATTGATCTAGTTCCTCTGGAAATTTTCCTTGAAAATCGTTACTAATAATTGCTGCTGTTTTACGCAAATTTCGTGCTCGACTGTAGTAACCGAGCCCAGACCAATGAGCTAAAACATTATCTTCAGATGCATTCGCTAATGCTTGAATATCAGGAAAACTAGACATAAAGCGATTAAAATAAGGAATTACAGTTTTTACTTGTGTTTGTTGCAGCATAATTTCTGAGACCCAAACACGATATGCATCGCGTGGATGCTGCCAGGGTAAGTTTTTACGCCCATATTGATCAAACCAATGCAGTAAAGGCAGTGTGAAATGTCGATATATTGAAGCCATGGTTAATTAGTTAACAGAAGAGGGCTAAGCAATATATTTTCAAATTGATTTGTTATTTGCTTAACCGGATAGATTAGCGCGTTTTTTAACATATACCTTGTAAGAATAGGGTTAATTTCTCGGGCATTGGGTGATATTTCAGGCTGGGTTAGCGTACCTGATAACACCAGCGGAAAGCTGCCACCTAATAGTTGTTGCATTTTATCTAACATAGCGTCGCTGGTCACTAGTGTTGCAAATAAGTTGCCGCCAAGCGCGTAGTTATTTAATTTTACTTGGCCTTGGCCTCTTAATTGTATCGTATTTGTTTGTAGTAATAACGAGTTACTTATAAATCGTCCTTTTTGTAATTGGTATTGCAAGCTAAGTAATTGAAAATTGGTGGTCCCTCCTGCGTTTTTTTTAGGCGTAAGAGGTTGTTCTAAGGTCAGTTCGAGATCATCTTGGCTCTCTGCCGATAATGAATGGATTTTTTTTGAGGCATTATTTGCTAAGGCTTGTAAATCAATAAAATCTAAAATGCCGTCTTTGACTGTTAAACTGCCGCTTCCGGATATATTATCTTGCCAGTTATTCTCGTTTAAAATTACAGCGCCGTGAGCTGAGAGCTCTAAGTTTCCTTTTATAACTGTTTTTCCAAAAAGAGTATTAAAAAAAAGATTAGCATCAATTTGGCTGCCAATCTGATTTATAGCTAATTTCTTAGTAGTAAATTGGTAGTTTATATCACCAACGGATTCCCCTGAGTAAAGCGACATTTTTAAAGGATTAAGCGTTAAAATTCCTTTTTTATTAATTACTTGTGCGTTTAATTTTGAAATTTTAAATTGATTTATTTGTAAATTACGTGCCATTAGTTGACCGTTAATTCCAGCATTTTTTATTACTGCAAATGGTTGGTCGAGTGTTGATAGGTCTGGGAATCGGAGCTTACCGTTATAATCAAGATTAGTTTTGACTATATTTTTATCTGTGGATATGGCAAGCCTGGTTTTAAGTTTTAAAGGAAAAAATGTATGTTGTAAATTTAGTTGATCAGCGTTCAACTCCATGTTCGTTAATGTAATTATTTGTTGGGGTTGATTAATTACGATGGCCCCACGAGTTAGTGAAAAATGGCGTACTGCAAATTGCATCATACTATTGTTGTTATTGATGGATTCTATCTCCGCAAAAGATGCGGGGCTGCTGGTGTTTTTAATATTAGCGGTTAGCCCGTCGATTTTTATTTCTTTAAATACAAACCGTTTATGTAAAAGAGGTGTTAGGCGCACATGACATAATAAATTTTCAATGGATAATGTGTAGTTGATCGTTGCTATATGGATGTTTGTTATTTTAATCGCCGGACGAGGCCAAAAATGCCAGGTAATTTCTCCATTAATATGACTTTTTTGAGAGGTAAAAGCGCGAAGCTCCTTATTGACTAAGTCTTTTACAACACGTTGTGTGACATTCTTTGTTAATCCCCAGGTA
>CAZZGV010000022.1:0-14074 GCA_964654255.1 uncultured Legionella sp.
GCATTTCTGGCCACGGCCCTGTGCAACACGAGCGGCCTGTGCACGGGCGAAATGACAAACCTTATATGGTTTCTAGAAAAATGAGCTCTTGATCTTATCGAGGTGTTTACTGCTTTTTTACTAAGGAAGGTACTGTATGAATTACAAAGGGATGTTTGCATCTTTGGTTGTAATTGCGCAACTTCATGCTGCTCAAATGCCTTCAGTGCAGCATGCAGATGTGGTTTTTAAAAATGGGCTTATTTATACTGTTAATCCACAACAGCCTTGGGCACAGGCGGTCGTTGTTTTAGGTCAAAATATTATTTATGTAGGGGATGATAAACATGCGACATCCTATGTGGGGCCAAGCACCAAAGTAATTGATCTTGAGCAGAAATTGATGTTACCTGGCTTGCATGATAATCATCTTCATCCTGCACTAGGTCAGTTTTTTGAGAATCATTTAGTTAATATCAAAGCATCAAGCAAGCAAGACATGTTCAACAAATTAGCGATTGCTGCCAAGCAACATGCTAAGCAACAGTGGGTTGTGGCTTATGGCCTTGATAGCACGGACAGCCCTGATTTTATTTCCGAAAAAATTAATAAAAATGAGCTAGATGCCATAGCTTCCGATAAGATTGTCGTTATTTTATCTAAAGATGCGCATACCGCATGGTTAAACTCTCGTGCATTAGCTTATTTTCATATTACAAAAGATACCCCGGATCCCGAAACAGGCAAAATCGTTCGTGATCAGAAAACGCGTGAACCTCAAGGTGGATTGGTCGACAAACCTTCAATTATGGTGCTTAAGCAAATTTTGGAGAATTCGCCTTATGCTGTAAAAATGCCTGATTTATTAAAAGAGGCTATTGTTAGGCTTAATCAATATGGAATTACTTCGTTTGTTGATGCGTTGGGGTATGATGACCTTATTAAAGGTTATTATGAATTAGAAACAAAACATCAATTAACAGCCAGAGTAGGTATTGCGTCGATTGTCACCGCCCCAGATTTTCAACAAACCATCCCACATTATGCGCAAATGAGAGATCAGTATACTGTTGCGAACAAAATTATCCCTCGCTGGATAAAAGTTATTGTAGATGGTAACCCAGATGACCATTTAAGTTATTTGTTAGAACCGTACAATGATGTTAGCAGTGTTGGGCACAGTTATTGGACACCTAAAGCACATAAAGACATGGTCGCGTTAGCAAGTCGCTTAGGCATGACGACTTATAGTCATGTTATTGGTGATGGAGCGGTTCATGAGGGCTTAGACGCGATTGAATATTCGCAACATCAAGTAAACGCACCTTCTTTGCGTCATGTTTTAACACATAATTTTATGGTATCGCCATCCGATCTTCCTAGGTTTAATCAACTTCACGTGATAGCTGACATACAAGAGGGCTGGTTAGCTCCGGCCTATTCTGGTGGAGCACCAGGCTCTAATGCAACAAAGTACTTGATTCCCTTTTTAGGTAAGGAACGCGCTTATCAAACCCTTCCTTTTCGAGCGCTATTTGATAAAAAGACAACCCTTACTGGCGGTAGCGACTGGTATTACACTAATTTGAATCCTTGGGAAAATATTTATACAGGATTAACCTCGAAAGATCCGCATATCCCATCAGAGGCGATGCTGCCAACACATACCTTAGATTTAGCAACCCTAATTAAAATGCACACCATTAATGGTGCATTTTTGATGTATCAAGAAAATACAACGGGATCGATCGAGGTTGGTAAGCGTGCTGATTTAATTATCCTTAATCAAAATATCTTTAAAAGTCCAGCCGAAGACATACGCAAGACAAAGGTTTTGCTTACAGTATTCGATGGTAAGGTTATTTATACACGGTTATCTTAATGAGCATTCCCGAGGGCCAACAGCAAACCTTTTTGGTATGTGGCACATGCGTTAGCATGTTCGTTTAATTGCTCATATAATTTGCCTAATTCTAAATAAGTTGCTGGTGTTGCGCCAAATTCGATACTTTGTTCAAAATACATTTTGGCCTTTCCCCATAAATGCTGATAGTTACCGAGACGACCAAGGCATAAATACAGTGCGGAAGAATGTGGTTGGGCTTTCAGTAATGACTCTGCAAAGCTAAGTTGAGCCTCATTACAGTTGATTTGGCCATATATATCTATCAAGGTTTCATTGAATTGTTTGCTCAAGCAGCGTTTTAATAATGACTCTGCTTTTTCCCCTTGGTTCTTGATTAATAAATAACGACTATATTCAGCGATTAATTCTGGGGCATAGCTTAAATTTTTCGGTAATGACGCCATAAATTCAATCAGCAGCTGTGATTGGTCTTGTTTAATAAGCTCAATCAGGCTTTGCAAATAAGCTTGGTGTTGCACCTGTTGGTAAATTGTGTCAGAGACAACGTGATTGCGTTTTAGCTCAGGCAGGAGAGCAATTAATTGCGGCCAATCTTTGACTTCTATATATAACTGCATTAATAATTTTAATACATAGGGGTGATGAGGGGCTAAATCTTGCAAATGACGTAACGTTGCAAGCCCCTGTTCCCACTGGTGGTTAGCCAATTGTAATTGAGCTTGGGTAAGCTCGACCGCAATTTTTGCTTCAGGCATGGATTGCTGTGCCTCGCGCAAATAATCATCACGTAGTTTATTGTCACCCATTTCCTGAGCAGCACGGGCCGCAGTTAAGTAATTAAGAAGAGGCGTTTCTGTGTCGGGTAGGGCCTTGATTAAATGATTTTTTGCTTGTTGCCAGTGCCCTTCACTGAATTCAATAAGCCCTTGTCGCGTTGTGGCTTGTGCATGTTGAATACGCCGCTTAGCTAGCCAATCGCGCCATGACGTAGGTATATGTATTATCCAATGCAACAATAATAACAAGGTGTGTAAGAGGATAAAAACCAGTGTCAAACCGATTACAGCTACCCACACTGTTGTTTCAATTGTCCAATGGTGAATAGCTATCAATAGATAACCGGGGTCATGTTGCAATTGTATTCCTAACCATACAGAGGCTAATAGCAGAAGAAAAATTAATAACGCTCTAATCATTATGAATTATCTCCTGGGGTGGTTGGTATAGATGTATTTTTCGCTTCAATCAATTGATTTAGCAACGGTAGAGATTGTTCTAATAGTGGTTTTTGTTGAATAAGATGGATTTGTTGCAAGTTTGATAATTGTTTAATAACTGTTTCAGTGGCTGCGGTGTGAGGCTCAAATGCACGGTTAATATTTTTTAACGCTTGGGTTAATGAAAATTGATAGACGGCATCATTGTTCTGCAACGCCGCCCATTGTGCTTCTTGTAAATTTAGGTGAATACTTTCACGTAACATGGCTTCATAAGCGGGGGAAGGTAAAGGTAAAATATCTTCATCATGGCGACGAACCACAATTAATTTTTCGAGTAATCCCACGCTTTCTTTTAAGCGTTCACGCCAGGCCGACGTATTTTCGTGGTTGACGGAAGCCCCCTTTTTTTCAGTTGCGGTAATTGCGGGTTTAAGTTCTAATGTGGCTATGATGCTTTGAATTGCATCTAATTGGCTAAGCAAGCCGCTCAGATCAATATTTGGTATAGCTTGCAGCATGGCTATTTCTTTATTGATGGCTTGTCTTACTACAAATGCACGTTGATCTTGGACGTCTGCTAATAATGTGTCGGCCTGTTGTAAAAGTGCTAAAGTGGTGTCCGAATTGCTGCTCCAATGCGCATTAATTTGCGCTAATTCAAGGCAATAACGTGTTTTGAGTAGTAACCAATCTTTGGTGTGGTATAAGCGCTGCTGTATAATAGATTGCAACCCCTTATCCAATGTATCCAATTTTTCTTGTGAGGTGCTAACTATTTTTATGGCCGAATTAATTTGCGAGTCAGTATCAATTTGTTGTTGTTTAAGTGTATTTATTTGGGCAAGGAGAGTTTTGATTTGTTGTGTTGTTCTTTGCTGTAATCTCAAGCTTGTATATATAGCATAGAAAGAACAGGTTACTGTGATAAGAAGTATTATCATTAATGTAGCCGTTCGATAGTTCCTGGCTTTTTTGGGGCCTGTTATCACGGAAGATGACGATAGAGCTTGCGCATCATTGCTTTTTGTCATGGGCTAATCCTTTGATTGTAATGTTCAAGTGTGACAAGTATTGCGTTGTAATCACAATTAATAATGGTTTGTATTCCTAACAAAGACGCTTCTTCCGCTAAACGTGGGCTGATAACCAGGCACGGTGTGTTGCATAGCCACGTCCGAGCATCCTCTCCTAACAATTTAAAAAGGTTGTGAATCGCTTGCTGACTTGTAAATAGTATAATATCCACTGCGTTATCATGCCACAGCGCATGAGCGATTTGTGGAATAACAATTGGTAATGTGCGGCGATAAACCGCCAGGCTTATCAGGTGCGCCTCGCGCTGTAATAAAGTATCACTTATCGCTGATAGCCCACCTTCTCCCTTGACTAGTAATATAGTTTGATGGTTAATCTTTTGCAGTACGTCTAGTTGTAAAAGATGCCTGCTGTCAGCAACAGCGGGAATATGATGAGCGTGTATCTTATATTTTTCCAATGCTGCTGCACTTGCTTTGCCAATAGCGATGTTTTTTATACTTGCAGACCATTTTAGCTGGCTCTTTTGTAGTGCTTGATAAAAATAGTGGACTGCATTAGCGCTGATAAATATGGCTGAATGAATGTTAGCAATAGTAGGTAAGTGTTTTAACCAGTCATCCGATGTGGGTTCAATGGTTAAGGTGGGGAAATCAATAGATATGCCACCTGCGTCATGAATTGCTTGGCTTAAGGCGCGGCCTTGATGTAACGGACGGGTATTAAGAATGCGTAGCCCTTGTAGGGTGTTGCGTTTGCTCATGATGATAGTTTGTTTGCAATTAACGCGCTAGCGCCACTCGCCAATAAAACATGGGCGCATTCCTCGGCTAATAAGAGGGCATCTTTTTGTGGACCACTTTGGCGATTGCTAATAACAATTTTGCCATCCATCGACGCAACCTTTGCTCGTATGAGTAATTGAGAATTTTCTGTGAGTACGCAATAAACAGCGACGGGCACATGGCAATTTCCACCCAATAGGGCATTAACATGGCGTTCACTAGTAACACACAGAGCAGAAACAGCATCATTCAATGGGGCTATGATTTTTTTTAATTCTTCATTATCTTCACGACACTCTATACCAAGTGCCCCTTGACCACATGCGGGTAACATAGTTTCCGTATTCAGAATTTCTGTGATGATGTTATCCATCCCCATACGCTCAAGTCCTGCTGCTGCAAGAACAATAGCATCGTATTCCCCAGATTGAAGTTTAGCAATACGTGTTTGAATATTGCCGCGCAGTGGTTTGATATGCAGATCAGGGCGAATCGCCAGTAATTGTGACTGACGACGTAAACTTGTTGTTCCAATAGTCGCATTCAAAGGTAATGCGTCTAAATTAGAGAAAGATGGACATACCAATGCATCCAATGGATTATGTCGAGTACAAATGGCAGTGAGGCCAAGTCCTTTTGGAAAGATGGCGGGAACGTCTTTCATGGAGTGAACGGCCAAATCGGCGCGTTTATCAATGAGAGCCTCTTCTAATTCTTTAACAAATAGTCCTTTGCCACCTGTTGTTGATAGTTTTTCATTGAGAAATTTATCACCCGAGGTCACCATAGGTAATAATTCTATATGCAGCGTTGGCCAGTGCAGCAAGAGCTGCTCACGAATATGGTTGGCTTGCCATAAGGCAAGAGGGCTTTTACGTGTAGCGATGCGTAGTATTTTTTGAGACATGAATGACGATATGCCAGATTTAGACGTATTATGATAACACGTCTATTCATATTCATTGGAACAGATTAAGATGAAAACCGTAAAAAAAATAATAAATTACCTTGATCATTCAATGCAACGTAGTCTTTCTAGTTCTGCACATCAGTTGGTTGTGGTAGGAGCAATGGCATTTTTGGGGTTTCCATTATTTTACTGGGTTTGGTCGGTATGGTTTCCTCAGCCGTATGAAAATTTGTGGCTGCGTTTGATTGGTTGTTTGCTTGGCTTAGGTTTGATTCTTACTCCCTATTGGCCAGCTGCAAGTAAACCTTATATGCCTTGGTATTGGTTTTTAGCGCTTTTGTATGCCTTGCCATTTTTTTATGCGCATCATTTTTTAATGAACCAAGCCAGTGTTATTTCAGCAATGTCGTTGTTATGTAGCATATTTCTTTTGGTATTGTTAGTTGACCTGTTGAGCTTATCGATTTTATTAGTATTAGGATGGGGGTTAGCTTTCCTTTGTTATTATTTGATGTCACCAACGATGTATTTTGGTGAAGAGCATGTTGAAATGGGTTTGCTGATATTTTTTGTGGTTGTTGCAGGCTCGACGGTGAATTATAAAACGGCGATGTTGCAGCAACAACGCTTAGCAGGCATGGCTGCAGCAGCGGGCATGATAGCACACGAACTACGTACTCCTTTATTGGGCATTAAAAGTGGGGCACAAGCCATGGCAACGTATTCGCCGATGCTGTTTAATGCGTATAATTTAGCTAAAAAGCACGGACTATTAACGTCAACTACGCGTGAAAATCGTGTGCGTCAGCTGGAAGGTGTTAGCGAACGTATTATTAGTGAAATTGATTATGCAAATACGATTATTGATATGTTGCTTATTAAGGCCGGTCGTGAAAACTCTCTAGAATACTGTGTGCTTGAGCCATGCTCTATGGCTGAGTGTTTAGAGGGCGCAATTGCTAGATATCCATTCCAATCCGCCAGTACTCGAGCATTGGTAACGTGGCAAGGTGACTTTCAATTTATGGGCTCTAAGCTTCTGATGCAGCATGTATTATTTAACTTGCTGAAAAATGCATTGTATGTCATCGCGACAGCGCAACGAGGTGAAATTACAATTTGGACTGAGCAGACAGAGAAATATAATTATCTTTATTTTCAAGATACAGCG
Organism: uncultured Legionella sp.; assembly: GCA_964654255.1. Taxonomy (GTDB): domain Bacteria; phylum Pseudomonadota; class Gammaproteobacteria; order Legionellales; family Legionellaceae; genus CAZYME01. The sequence goes on from CAZZGV010000022.1 coordinate 6,968, forward strand.
AAAGGGATGTCGCCACTTCAATTGTCGAGATTATTTGATCACTTTTATACGACAACATTTATGGGAACAGGGATAGGTCTGTCGTTTTGTAAATTGGTTATGAAACGCTTTGGTGGAGGCATTGATTGTAAGGCACAAGAAGGAGAGAATGCGTATACTACATTCACCCTCTCTTTTCCGCGCAAGCTCCTTTTATAATAGGGAAAAAAGGTTTCATTCCCGCGTGCACAGCTCTTGTTTGAATATAGTACATGGTCGTGGTATTTTATAATTAATGCGCACAAGCGGCACAAGCTCAGGAGGAGCTATGCAACATTTTTCGATTCCTACTTGTTATTTTCCTAGTACGGCGTTGTTTTTGGATGATAGCCATGATTTTTTATTAAATTTTGTTTTGCAATTAGATGAAGGTGTCGCTTACCGTATTTTTGATACGCCGCGCAAAGCGTTAGATTATATTCACAATAAACGCTGTGAGTTGGAGTTGCTCAGTCGACACTGTTTAAGTGAATATAAAGACGCTAAAAATGGCGCGTTGACAAACCACACGATTAATCTTGATTTGGCGGCAATTCATGCTGAAGTTTATAATCCTCATCGCTTTTCTGAAATTTCTGTTGTCGTCGTAGATTACGCGATGCCGGGCATGGATGGGTTGGAATTTTGTCGTCGCATAGAAAATAGCAACATAAAAAAAATTCTATTAACAGGGCAAGCTGATGAAAAGCTGGCTATTGCAGCTTTCAATGAGGGCTTGATCGATCGATATGTGAAGAAAAGTGATATGAATGCGGCCGAGCAAATTACAAAAAGTATTTATGATTTGCAGTTACAATATTTTCAAGCCATGTCTGATATGGTTGTTCGGGTTTTGTCTGTTACATCGCCAAGTTGTTTGCATGATAAAGAGTTTAGTCATCTTTTTCGTCAACTTCGAGAAGAAAAAGGAATTATTGAATACTACCTTGTGGATAATTCAGGTAGTTTTTTAATGCTTGATGATAATGCAGAGATTAGTTTTTTGATTGTGAAAAGTGAGCAGGATATTCGCGCGCAATATGAATTGGCGCTTGCTGGTGGGGCAAAAAAAGACGTTCTTGACCAGCTTGTACGTGGTGAAAAAGTTTTGGGGTTTTGGCAAGCTAATTCATCAGTGCCTCAAGGCAAAGATTGGTCTGCCTGCTTAGTTCCGGCTAACCGATTTGTTTCTAATGAAACATATTATTATGCTTATATGAAAGAAAATGCCTTATCTGATGTTCGCCAACAAAAAATACTGTCCTATCATCGTTATTTAGAAGAGCTCGATGCGGAAGCACTTTTAATCGACTGAGCCTTTGGGGCTTGGATGTAAAGCTAGTGTTTGTATATCTTACTGGAAATATAGGCAACTTGGCGGTATGATTTTAAGATAAGTTCGTTTTCAGGTTTTTTGATGCGTGGTGTGTTTTTGGGGGTATTAATATCAATGCCATTGTGTGCGGCTGGTGATTTTGATCGCGCACAAATAGAAGAGAGAATACGCCCAATTGGTAAAGTGCATATTGAAAAACAAGCTCAATCTTCAACTGTTGTTCCGCTCGTCCGGCAGGTTGCTGTCAAAAAAAATCCCGGACAAATAATATATGAGCAATATTGTTCTGTTTGTCATCGAGATGGTATAGCGGGAGCGCCGAAATTTCATGATGAATCTGATTGGAAGCCTCGGCTTGCAAAGCAGAACTTGGATTCTTTAACAGCAACAGCACTAAAGGGGTTGAATGCTATGCCTGCAAAAGGAACATGTCAGGAATGCAGTGAGGCGGATCTAAAAGCTGCCATTACTTATATGGTGCCACAATGAGCGAGCGTTTTTATCGATGGATACAGTGCTTGCTATTACTGTTCACTATAGTAGTTTTAGCCACAGGGTTTTATTTGCAATATGTGCGGGGATTACAACCTTGTCCATTATGTTTGATGCAACGTTTTTGTATGTTTTTGTTGATACTGTTTTGTCTTGTGGGGGGCTGCTTAACCACGTTAAAGAGCGCTAAGCTAGTGGCTGTTTTTCAAATGTTAGCAGCTATTGGAGGCTTGTTTTTTGCAATTAGACAGTTGTGGTTGCAGTCGTTGCCAGTAGGGAAAGCACCTGCGTGTATCCCGGATCTTGATGTATTGATGCGTTATTTTCCTTGGCAGGATGTTTTGCATGCGTTGGTTTGGGGGGCGGGCGATTGTGCTGAGGTTACATGGCGATTATTAGGGCTTTCTTTGCCGGCATGGGGCTTGTTGTATTTTCTAGGAATGTTGACTGCTAGTGGGATGATTTTTTATCTGCTCAGCAAATCTTCAGGCAATGTGGGCATAACACGTTAATTCTTTGTACAAATTGCTGGCAAAGATAAATGGTCTTGGCTATTATGGCCGCTACATTTAAAGATTAAATTAGACCATGAATTCATTTCGCTGCGAAGTTCTTCATCGTTATCCTCATAATAACGCGCGTGTAACGCGTGTTACTACACCTCACGGGGATTTTATAACACCGGTATTTATGCCCGTAGGCACTCGAGCGGGTGTTAATAATATGATGCCATCAGAATTACAGGCGGCTGGCAGTCAAATTATTTTAGGTGGTAACACCTATCATATGCTTTGTGCACCAGGTATGGGTGTTATTCGGCAGGCTGGTGGTATGCATCCATTTATGGGCTGGCATGGCCCCATGTTAACGGACAGTGGTGGTTTTCAAGTTTTTAGTTTATCAAAAAATAAAGAGATATGTACCATTGATGAGGAGGGTGCTCATTTTACGTTACCTGGCTCAGAGCGTCTTATCCATATGACGCCAGAAATGTCGCTAGAAACTCAAAAAATCATTGGTGCAGATATCATTATGGCCTTTGACCAATGTACGCCAGATAATTGCTCCCGGGAGCAAGTGCAGCATATTATGGCTAGAACTCATCGTTGGTTGAAGCAGTCGATTGATTATCATCAGCAATATCCTACCTCGCTATATGGCGCACATCAGGCATTATTTGGCATTATTCAGGGGGGTGTTTATGAGGATTTACGCCGTGAAAGTGCTGATTTTGTGACATCAATGAATACCGATGGCGTTGCTATTGGGGGGGAGACTGTTGGTTTTGATATGCCGGCGACTGTTGAGGTGATTGGTTGGGTTCGCCCATTTTTGCCTGAAAATAAGCCGCGTTATACCATGGGCGTTGGTATGTCCCCTCAGGATTTGCTTGATGTGGTGGCAGAAGGTATTGATATGTTTGATTGTGTGGCCCCAACACGTAATGCACGTCATGGTGCATTGTATTGTGGTGAGGTGGTTAACGATGGTAATTGGCTAAAATTTGCGAGTGAGCATGAGAATGCTCGTATTCAAATTAAAAAAGCAACCTATGCAAATGATTTATCGCCGGTAATGCCTAATTGTGAGTGTTATACTTGCAAATATTACTCCCGTGCTTACCTGCATCATTTGTTTAAACAAAAATCTAATTTATTTACGGCACTTGCCAGTATGCATAATGTGCACGTTTTGCATGATGTGTGTGCTAGAATGCGACAACTGATAACCACAACGTTTTAATAAATTGATGACCGAACATTGGAGAAATTATGATTTTAATAAAAACATCTAAAGGTGATATTAGCCTGCAGTTGGATGAAACGAATACCCCGGAAACCGCGGCTAATTTTCTTAATTATGTGCGCAGTGGTTTTTATAATGACACCATTTTTCATCGGGTCATTGATTCATTTATGATTCAAGGTGGTGGTTTAACAGCAGATATGCAAACAAAACCTGCAAATGCTCCTGTTAAAAATGAAGCGAAAAATGCAAAACCAAACAAACGCGGCACTATTGCTATGGCAAGAACAATGGACCCACATTCTGCAACGGCCCAATTTTTTATAAATGTCGCAGATAATGCATTTCTAAATTACACTGGTGAGCACGCACAGAGTTACGGCTATTGTGTATTTGGCGAAGTGGTGGATGGCATGGAGGTGGTTGATATGATTGCCAAAGTAAAAACGGGGCAGCGTATGGGGCATGGAGATGTGCCATTAGAAGAAATTGTAATTCATGAAATCACTGAAATTTAATTGATTTTTGGATGTCCCAATCATATTGGGTCAAGGCCTGTTTGTTTGGTCATGACCTAATATGTCTACGAACATACAATAAGCATAATTTTTTTGGATACTGTCTATAATATAAGCATATTTGTTTTTTTGCACCAAAAGGTGACATTTATGTTAAGACATATGCTACTTGCTTTTTTTCTTGCTGTGAGTTTCCCCGTATATTCTGAAAGAATCGTTATTACTGGCAAACCGGTTACATTGGAATTACATCCTGGGTATTTCACGTTTCCCAAGACTTATACAGACAGAAATATGGGGTATTATTTTGTGACGATTTCTGGGACCAATCGAGTGTGCTATCTTAAAAAGCAATCAGAGCTATCTAGATTAGATACAATACAAATTGTCATAGAAAAAAATAAGCTACAATTGCCGTGGACTTGTTATCAATACAATAGTGTTTATTTTGAAAGTGACTATTAATAATTTGTATTGGTTGTCATATACCAAGGACTGTTTATGGGATGTAGTTTAATACTAGCTTAGATAGGCGAGTACGTCTACAACAGTAGGCCAATGTCCCAGTAAACCAATATAGTTGCTGCCCCATGGTTGAGATCGTTGGGGCTCTGTGACCCCAAAAATGCCAAGGGTATTTGTGCCTACAGCAGCAGCGATATGCATGGGACCACTGTCGTTAGCGATGACGCGCTCTGCTGCAGCTAAAACAGCTGCATACTCACCTAAATGTAATCCAGATAATACAGTAGCGTTGGGAACTAACTCTGAGCACAGGTTCTCTTCGTTCCTGCCAGGGCAAACAACCAATTGATGTGATAAGGATAACGTTGCTGATAATTCACGCCAATGTGGCCATATTTTGGATGTATCATTTTTGCCAGTACCAAAAGCAAAAGGGCATAACACCCAAAAGGGTTTGTTAATTTTTGCCGTACTTAGTGCTTGTTGTGCGCTAATAGTAGACTCTGCATTAATGGGTAAGATTATCTTGTTAGGAATGTTGTCAGGCCACGGTAATGCAGGAAACCAATGCTGGTTTGCAAATTTGGCAATATCCCAAAAATAATTGACCTCATGTTTTCCTGGTTGTTTAGAAAGCCCCGCATTTAGTAAGAATCGGCGACTATCAGTCATATAACCAATGGCTTTTTTCCCTGCAAGTCTAGCCATTAATGCGCTAGAAAAACTGTTAGTTAACAGTAATGTTTTATCGCTTGGTATTTCCGCCATTTTAGTTGTTGTTTGCCAAAATTGCTTTGTTAACGATAACAAGGGGATGTTAAGTGCTGCTAAGAGGTCGTTGATCCAAGGTTTGCCATACAGAAATAGCTCAATCCCACTTTGTTGTATTGCTTGTAAAGTTGGTAGTGACATGATGACATCGCCGACCCAGTTGGGAAGACGAACTATCAACGATGGAGGGTATTCCTCTTTAGTTCTTATCATTGCATAACGGTGTTAAACATTGTCGGGATAGTTTTTTCGGTAGAGGCTGTATTCCGAGCTCGGCGTAGTGGTAGTCGTTCGCCTAAGCATAACCCACTAAAGACGATGAATAAATAACCCATATCAGAATGAAGTAGCTGGGAATCAGATACATTACTTAGGAAAAAACATATTAACATACCAAGCATAACAGGTTTCATTTCATGAAGACGACATGCATTGATGAATAGGATGCAAAAAAAATAAACTAAAACAATTAGACCAAGCAACCCAAATTCAGACGCTATCAGCCAGTATTGGCTGTGGGGTTCCATAATGTTGCTGTAACCGGCTGCTGTATTGATTTTTTGATACGATCGGGAAAAGCTGCCGGTACCATGTCCTATCCAAGGGCTGGATAAAAACATAGATTTTGCATGACTATGGAACACTAAACGCATTCCAACCGATGATTCTTTTTCGCCTTGTTGGTAATGATTCCAGTCTGTTATTGCTTGTTGAAAACGGTTTTGCAAGGTTGTACTTTGATAGCTGCAGAAAGCAAATAATGTGCAAAAAGCAACCAGTCCCACAAGAGCATATTTCCATGGTAGCGTTTGAACCAATAGCATCATCATGAGGGCAAAATAAATAATATATCCTATGCGCCCTGTATTCATAAAAATAACTTGGTAACTAAAGAGCAAGGTCAGCAAGAACAATAAAAATCGTTTAAGGCCGGCTGATTTTGTTGCTAATAGCCCAGATAAATAAGCTGCAAGAGACATCATACAGCCAGTGCTTATGTGATCATGAAATAGCCGACCACCGGTCTGTGCATGATTAAAATAGTTTATAAAAGAAAATATACAGGTAATGACCATTGCTAGCAGGAAGAGATAAATAGCTATTGTTCGATTACTAGAGCGTTGAAATCCAATAGCAAAAATAGGCAAATACAATAATTTACTGTATTTGCCTATAAAGAGAAGGCGTGTGTGGTCATCAGCGGAGCTCCAAAGGCAGCCCACTAAGGTTATGAGAAAAAGAGCAATTGTTGCGAGGCACCAATCTTGGGTTAGTACCAATAAAAGAGATTTTCTATAAGTGGGTGTTAGTAAAATTGCAAGCGCGGACAGTACGATAAATACGCTTTTTAATGATGAGCTAATAGGAATGAAAAATAAGGCAGTGATTAAAAAATAAGGTACGAATTTTTCCCAGCGTTGATGTGTTAAGAAAATACCTGGCATTGTTTTGCTCCATTGACTTATCCGCGATGATAACAGGAATTAGTGTGTTAACGAAAGAGTACATTTCGGGCCCAATGCCTTCTTTTTTATACATTGCGGATTAATAAATAAGGTGAGATGATAAAACAAGGGCTAATCATTCTATAAATGAACAAGATAGGAACGTGCTTATAAGAAAATACGACATTATTCTCTATTATTCTCTAGGAGACAAAGCATGAGGCAGGAATTAACTATGGATGGTTTATTCGGTTACTTTGATCCGATAGAGGTAGAGAAAATTATTGAATTACCGTTGATTCAACGATATTTAAGT
>CAZZGV010000023.1:0-10365 GCA_964654255.1 uncultured Legionella sp.
AGGAAAGCGCCATTTTTTGAAGAAAATATTGGGAAAATTCAAGCGTTGATCTTGTCGAATGAAGACAATATTGCGATTTATAATACAAAAAACTTACAAAATCTTTCCGAGTATTTAGAAATTAAAACCAAATTTATCTTCTCATCACAGGTTCCTCAAGATATAAGCGCTACTGGAGAAAATAAAATATTAAATATTGTTAAACATTTTGGAGCCAACACATATATTAACGCGAGCGGAGGGGTGAATCTATATGATAAAAAATTTTTCTCTGATCACAATATAAAACTTAAATTCGTACCAAGTTATCCTGTAATCTACCATCAAGGAACAAATCAATTTATTGCCAATCTTTCAATCATCGATGTTTTGATGTACGCAGGCAGATCTAAATTGATCGAGTTTTTAAATCTAAACATAGAGCAATGTCAATGAAGACTCAAGACAAATCCCATCAATACTTTAGAAGTAAAACGGTACAACGCTCAAAAATGGATAGTACAACTACTTGTGCCGTACTACCTGCCTCATATAATGGCGAAGTATTCCTTGCGGAACAGCTTGCGTTTATTTGAATGCAAGAATTCCCTCACATAAAAATTTTTATCTCTGACGATGGCTCTGTCGATCAACCCCATCAAATCATTGAAGAGCAAATGGCTGCACGAAATAAAATATCAATTCATATCCGCCAAGGACCTAAAAATGGCTATGCCAGTAATAATCTTACCGCGTTTTAGTGGACACCATTCTCTGACAATCACCCAGCACATTCGAACTCAAATGGGGCATTGTCGTCGATAGCTGAATGCATTCGCATTTTTATTATAATATACTTCCAGGTACTGAAATATACTTTGCCTTGCTTGCTCACGAGTTTTGTAAACACATTCATGAATTAATTCAACTTTTAGCGTGTGAAAAAAGCTTTCAGCGATAGCGTTGTCCCAAAAGTTTCCTTTTCGACTCATGCTACCAACTAAAAGATAGTCTTTGAGAATATGTTGGTATTTTTTGGATTCAATACTGACTGCCTCTGTCAGAGCGCACGATAACATTTTTTGGAAATTTTCGTTTGAATAATGCCCTTATTAATGCATCACAGACCAATGCTTTTTCATGCGCTTACTCATTGACCAACCAATTACTGCGCGCGAATATAGGTCGATTACTATGGCAAGATATAACTATCCTTCTTGGGTGTGGACATAGGTAATATCACAAGCCCATTTTTGATTGATGGCTGTTGTGGAAAATTACGACTTAAAATATTTTTATACACCGGCAAATTATGCTCAGAATCAGTGGTTACTTTAAATTTCTTTTTAGCAACAGCCACCAAGCCCATTGTTTTCATCCACCTAGCAAAACGTGTATGACTACACGCCTCATTCTGGACCTGCAATGCACGCGTAATCCTCGGTGCGGCATAACGCCTCTTATGCTGATTATAAACGGCAGTAATTTGCCTATCTAATTGTTGATTAGCTTGTTGCCGGAGGCTTTTTGGTTTTGTAATAAAAGAATAAAACCACTACGGCTAACTTTAAATATTTACACATCCAGGTTATTGAAAATTGTTTACTGTGCTCTCTAGTGAAAACGTACTGCACCTCAACTCCGTGGAAAAATACGTGGCTGCTTTTTTAAAATTTCCTCCTCCTGCTCAAGGCGTGATAGCCGCTTTCTTAATTCTTTATTTTCATCAATCAACTTACCTTCATCAGCATGTTTTATAATGCCATCATCTTCGTGAATAACACAATTACCCGTCGACTTAGCTTTTTTATCCACTCATGTAACGTTGGACCAGGAATACCCAATTCTTTTGCCGCCTGATTAACATTTGCATAACTGAATGCAAGACTTTCTGATTCTTGTTTAAATTTTTTACTATACTACCTTAAGTTCCTTACCATTACGTTCACCTCTTTGTTAGTTCATAGATCTTAACAAATTAGTGCTCGTTTCTTCGCGGAAAGATTATTCTCTGGTGTTTCTTTATAATTTCTGTATTTAAATTTATTTGCTGGTAATCCCATCTCTCCATAGAAAAAAGCTCCACAGAAAGTAGCTAATGCCCAAAGCCGCACAGCATTATCTATAAGTGTTTCTTTTCAACCACATTGCCCCCTGAAAAATCATATAAATTCTAAATAATCTTTTTTTCGACACTTTAATCATTCTTTGATTGCAGAATCATAAAGTTAGGCTATTATAATCCGATTCAAATATCGTTACATTTGAGCTAAAGCAAATTTTTCATCGTAGTAAGGGTATTTCATGAGCTTTAATATTAATCTTCAACCAGCAAGCATTAATTACCCAGCTTCATCTGATGAAACCATATTAAATGCCGCCTTAAAAAACAAATTGTTTTTAGATCATGGCTGCACAAAAGGAGAGTGTGGTCTTTGTTCTGCAACGCTCTTGTCCGGGTTTGTAAAAAATGAACATGAACATGTGGTTACCTCTGGGGAGATATTAACGTGCTGTTCGTATCCTCAAAGTGATCTTAGTATAAAAGCAAATTTTTATCCTGAGCTAGCTGAAATTGATTGTCTAACATTACCTTGCAAGATAATAAGTTGTACTGCTGTTACGGCTGATATTGTTATTTTAAAACTTAGACACCCATCGAACGTAACATTTAATTATTTGTCAGGACAGTACATCGATTTAATTTACAAAGGCGTACGCCGTAGTTATTCAATCGCCAATATGAAAACGGAATCCTCTTGTATCGAACTCCATATTCGATTAATTGAAAATGGCGAATTTAGCGAATTGTTAATTAATCACTGTGCTAAAGATCAGCTTATGCGTCTAGAAGGACCTAAAGGGACTTTTTTTGTTCGCAGATCAACCAACCCCTTAATATTTTTAGCTGGAGGAACAGGCTTTGCACCGATCAAGGCTATGGTTGAAACATTGTTAAATACAGGTATTGAGCGCCCTATCTACATTTATTGGGGGATGACAAATGCAATGAGTTTTTATACCAATATTCCTCACTCTTGGTTAGAAACATATAGTTATGTTCATTATGTACCAGTTGTGTCTAATGAAGATGAAAGCTGGGCAGGTCGCAAAGGACTCGTGCATGAAGCACTAGTCGAGGATTTTTCTGATTTAAGCGACTATCATGTCTATGCGTGCGGTTCTCCTCTTATGATAAATAGTGCGAAAAAAGCACTAATTTCAAATGGATTAAATTCAGCACATTTTTATGCTGATATATTTGTTTCGTCAAAATAGGTTTAGATCTATCGGAGTAGTATATGAAGGCAGTTATTCTTGCTGGTGGTTTAGGCACGCGTTTAAGCGAAGAAACCGATTTAAAACCCAAGCCTATGATCGAGATTGGGGGAAAGCCCATTATTTGGCATATTATGAAGCAATACTCAGCTCATAATATTAACGATTTTGTTATTTGTTGTGGTTATAAGGGGTATGTCATTAAAGAATATTTTGCAAATTATTTCTTACACATGTCAGATGTTACATTTGATTTGTCTGAAAATAAAATGCAAGTACATAATAGACGTGCAGAGCCTTGGACTATCACATTGGTTGACACTGGCGAAAATTCAATGACTGGTGGTAGGTTGGCTAGGGTAGCTAATTATATACAACATGAAGAGTGCTTTTGTTTTACTTATGGTGACGGCGTAGGCAATATCAATATTTCTGAATCTATCAATTTTCACCGTAACCACGGCAAATTGGCAACGTTAACAGCAACCTACCCACCCGGGCGTTTTGGAGCATTAGATATTGAAAATAATGTTGTAACATCTTTCAAAGAAAAGCCAAAGGGTGATGGTGGGATGATTAATGGCGGGTTTTTTGTTTTATCACCAGACGTTCTAAATTATATTGATGGAGATGAGTGCATTTGGGAACAAAACCCGCTTAATCAATTAGCCGAAGAAGGACAGTTAATGGCTTATGAACATGAAGGCTTTTGGCAACCGATGGATACTTTGCGCGACAAAATCTATCTTGAATCACTTTGGAAAGAATCGCGAGCACCCTGGAAAATATGGGAGTAGCCTCGATGATTGCTAAAGATTTTTGGCTAGGTAAGCGGGTATTTGTAACCGGACATACAGGCTTTAAGGGGAGCTGGCTTTGTATGTGGTTACAAAACATGGGGGCCATTGTACAAGGCTATGCTCTCCCCCCCCCAACAAGGCCTAGTTTATTTGAAACATCAAATTTAAGCAGCAAAATCCACTCAGTAGAAGGGGATATTCAAAACCTAGAACAACTCTACAAAAGCATGCATGCTTTTAAACCAGAGATTGTTTTTCATCTAGCGGCCCAATCATTGGTGCGATTATCTTATGAATCTCCTTTAGAAACCTATGGCACAAATGTCATGGGAACAGTTTCCCTTTTAGAAGCAGTAAGAAAAATAGGACATATTAAGGCTATAGTAAACATCACTAGTGATAAATGTTATGAGAATCAGGAGTGGCTTTGGGGGTACCGTGAATCAGAGCCTATGGGGGGATTTGATCCCTACAGCAGCAGTAAAGGTTGTGCTGAATTAATTACGGCCTCTTATCGGCGCTCCTTTTTTAATCTAGACAAATATCATGAACACGGATGTGCTCTAGCAAGCGCTAGAGCTGGTAATGTTATTGGTGGGGGCGATTGGGCGCTCGATCGCCTAATGCCAGATATATTAAAGGCATTCTCAAATAATCAAACCGTAACGATTAGAAATCCGAATGCGATCCGTCCTTGGCAACATGTGTTAGAGCCATTATCGGGTTATTTGATGTTGGCTGAAAAACTTTACAATGAGGGTCCTCTTTTTGCCGAAGGATGGAATTTTGGACCGAAAGATGAGAATACTCAATCAGTAAAATGGATTTTAGAGTATTTAACAGCGCAATGGGGTGAAGGAGCAAGTTGGCAGCTTGATGAAACCAACCAACCCCATGAAGCTAATTTTCTTAAATTAGATTGTTCAAAAGCCAACGCTCAATTAGGCTGGCAGCCTTTATGGGGGCTGGAACATACACTAGACAGAACAGTAAAATGGTATAAAGCTTGGCGCAATGGTGCTGATATGTATAATTACTCAATGACAGAAATTAATGACTATATGAATTTACGAGGTGGTTTATAACTATGCACAAAGATCATTTGCGCCAAGAAATTTTGTCGTTAGTAGCTCAATATGCAGAACTGCAATACGCACCTCAAGTATTTAAAGCTGGGCAAACGTTAGTTCCACCATCTGGTAAAGTATTAGGTGTTAATGAGTTACAAAATATGGTTGAAGCCTCTCTTGATGGTTGGTTAACAACCGGCCGTTTTAATGATGCATTTCAAAAACGACTTGCTGATTATATAGGCGTACCTTACGTTTTAACTACATCCTCAGGATCATCTGCTAATTTGCTCGCGCTGACCGCTCTTACCTCACCCAAGCTTGGTAAACGACAATTAAAACAGGGTGATGAAGTTATAACTGTTGCTGCTGGCTTTCCAACCACAGTAAACCCCATTATCCAAAACGGTTTAGTGCCTGTATTTGTTGATGTCGATATACCAACATATAACATTAATACAAGTCTCATCGAAGGTGCAATTACTGAAAAAACCAAAGCGATCATGATCGCTCACACATTAGGCAATACCTTTGATTTAACCGAAGTTAAACGAATCACAGAAAAATATGGGCTGTGGTTAGTTGAGGATTGCTGTGATGCGTTAGGGTCGACTTATAATGGCAAAATGGCGGGCACTTTTGGCGACATTGCTACCGTAAGCTTTTATCCGGCCCATCATATCACCATGGGAGAAGGTGGCGCTGTTTTTACTAAATCAAAATTATTACATACATTAATTGAATCATTTCGAGACTGGGGAAGAGATTGCTATTGCCCTCCTGCTTGTGATAACACATGTGGTAAGCGCTTTGATCAGCAATTAGGTTCTTTGCCAAGGGGCTATGATCATAAATACACTTATTCTCATCTAGGCTACAATTTAAAAATTACCGACATGCAGGCTGCATGTGGTTTGGCTCAAATGGATAAATTGGACGATTTTATTAGTCAACGTAAGGCCAATTTTAATTATCTAAAAAATGGTTTATCTACTTGCGAAGAATTTATTATTTTACCAAATGCAACATTAAACTCAGATCCATCATGGTTTGGTTTTCCTATTACGCTTAAGGTTGAAAACAAAATTGATCGTGTCGATTTATTGAAATATTTAGACCAAAATAAAATTGGTACGCGATTACTCTTTGCTGGTAATTTGACACGACAGCCTTATTTTGAACATGTGAATTACCGCGTATTTGGAGAGCTAACCAACACTGATATAATAATGAACCATACCTTTTGGGTTGGTGTATATCCAGGATTAACTAAAGATCATCTTAATTATCTTATTGAAAAATTCGAACAGTTCTTTGGGCTTGGTTTTTGAAATACAAATAGCGGTGGCTTTAATGGTAAGTATTGTGAAAACGCAGCAACAGCTAACCAAATTTATTATTGTTGGTGGATTAAATAGTTTATTTGGATATTCATGCTACGCCTTTTTTGTTTCCCTGGGGATGAATTACCCATTAGCCTTATTTTTGTCGACTTGTTTGGGCGTGCTGTTTAATTTTAAAACGACGGGAAAACTTGTTTTTGCTAGTGCAGGTAATGACTTTTTTTTAAAATTTGTTACGGTCTATGCGTGTATATACTTTTTTAACATGGCCCTAATTAAACTGTTAGCAGTTTTTACGAGCAATCTCTATTTGGCTGGCTTTGTTGCCATGATTCCGGCAGCAATACTGGCATTTGTTTTAAATAAATATATTGTGTTCAGGGAGCTGTATGAAACTAATTAGTATCGTGACACCTTGTTTCAATGAAGAAGAAAATGTAGCGGATTTATATCAGCAAGTAAAAGCCATTTTCAGTGAACTACCACAGTATAAATATGAACATATATTTATTGATAATGCATCAACAGATACAACCGTTAAAATTTTAAAGGGGCTTTCTCTAACAGATAATAATATAAAAATTATCATTAATTCGCGTAACTTCGGCCATATTCGTTCGCCTTATCATGGACTTCTTCAAGCGCATGGCGACGCTGTGATTTCACTGGTAGCCGATCTACAGGACCCACCTGCGTTAATTAACGAATTTATACAAAAATGGGAGGCGGGCTCTAAAATTGTAATCGGTGTCAAACCTAAAAGTGAAGAATCTCGCTTGATGTTTGCTATACGCCGTTTAGGGTATTACTGGATCAATCGAATTGCTGATGTAAAATTAATTAAAAATTTCACTGGATTTGGTTTGTATGATAAAGAAGTTATCAGAATTCTACACACATATGATGATCCTTATCCTTATTTTAGAGGCTTAATTGCGGATATCGGATTTGATATTTCTGAAATTTCATACACTCAGCCAAAACGTCAAAAGGGATCTACTAAAAATAATTTTTATACATTATATGATATAGGGATGTTAGGCATTACAAGCTACTCCAAAATACCGTTGCGTTTAGCGGCAATGGGTGGGTTTGTACTCAGTGCTCTTAGTCTGTTTATTTCAATCGTATTTTTTATTGTTAAAATTATTTTTTGGAATACCTTTAGTGCGGGGATAGCACCAGTTTTAATTGGTCTATTCTTTTTTTCCTCTGTCCAATTATTTTTTATTGGTTTGCTGGGAGAGTATATTTCTTCAATCAATACTCGGGTCATGAAGAGACCTCTAGTTGTTGAAAAGGAGCGTGTTAACTTTGAAAATATAATAAATGAATAATTTAGGATGATTTAAAAATTAAAAAAATACGCCAACAAGCCGCAAATTTTATAGAAAATGATCTTAATTTTATTTTCACCCAAACTACATCTTTGTGGGAGGAGTTGCGTGATCAACGTATCTTTATTACAGGAGGCACAGGATTCTTTGGTGTTTGGTTGTTAGAAAGTTTTATTTCAGCAAACACTAGACTAAATTTAAATGCGGAAGCTTATGTGCTAACTAGAGATAAGTCTCTAGTTTCTAAAAAACACCCACACTTATTTGAAAATACAGCGTTACGTTTTCTTGAAGGTGACGTCAGCGATTTTAAATTTCCTCAAGGCGATTTTTCTCATATTATCCATGCTGCAACAGAGTCAAGTATGAGTTTAAATGAAAACAATCCAGTCATGATGTGGGATACAATTGTCCAAGGAACAAAAAATTTACTTGAATTTGCATTACATTGCAAAGCAAAACATTTTCTTTTAGTAAGTTCCGGTGCTGTATATGGTGGACAACCGTCAAATATTACTAATCTAGCAGAAAATTATCCTTGCCAACCTAAGTTAGAAGATTTTGGATCAGCATATGCCGTGGGTAAACTAGCAGCCGAAAATCTATGTTGCTTGTACAGTAAACAATATGGTCTAAATGTAAAAATCGCTAGATGCTTTGCTTTTATTGGCCCATATTTACCTTTGGATGGACATTTTGCTATAGGTAATTTTATTCGCGATGGATTGAAAGGAGGGCCTATCATTGTTAATGGTGATGGGGCTCCTTATCGTTCTTATTTGTATGTAGCTGAGCTAGTAACATGGTTGTGGACAATCTTATTTCGTGGGGCAACCGCGCGATCTTATAACGTAGGCTCAGATGTGGCATATACAATCGCAGAATTAGCACATATTGTAGCTAAGAGTTTTAGTCCAGTACGTAATGTAACGGTAATGAAAGCTCAAAACATAAGTTTTGCGGTAAATCGCTATGTGCCGGATATAAGTCGTGTGTGGGAAGAGCTTGGATTAGCTCAAAAAATGAATCTAGAACAGTCAATTCAATCAACAATAAGTTGGTATTCTAATTTAGGGCAAACAAATGCAAATTAAAGTAAGTGAGTACATAGCCGCCTTTTTACATGCCCAAAAAATAGAGCATATCTTTGAAGTAGCTGGTGGGATGATTACACACATACTGGATGCGGTTTATCAACTCGGAAAGACCAACATCGTTAGCGTGCATCATGAGCAAGCTGCGGCTTTTGCAGCGGATGCTTATGGGCGCATTACTAAAAAACCGGGGGTCGCCTTAGCAACCAGTGGGCCTGGTGCGACCAATCTTTTAACAGGAATTGCCAGTTGTTATTTTGATTCATCACCAGCAATATTTATTACTGGGCAAGTAAATACACATGAACAAAAAGGGACACGTAAAATTCGTCAGTTGGGCTTTCAAGAAACAGATATTATAGCGATGGCTTCTCCGATCATTAAAAAAAGCTTTCGTGTAGAAACAGCAGCCCAAGTAGAGTCAACGATAAAAGAGGCTTATGAGTGTGCTATTAGTGGCCGCCCAGGCCCTGTTCTTATTGATTTGCCAATGAATATTCAATATGAACTGATCTCCGCATCACCTATCGAATACATTGAAAGAAAAAAAATTGTTTCTAATTTGCTTATCACTAAAATTAATCAACTGGAAGAACATATAAAAAAATCAGCACGGCCTCTCTTATTATTAGGAGGGGGAATACGTTGCGCCTCATCTGAAAAAGAATTATTGCGATTTATTGAATTAACTAAAATCCCTGCAGTAACCTCCTTATTAGCACTAGATGTTCTTGCTTTTGAACATCCAATGCGCGTTGGATTCATTGGTACCTATGGTAATCGATGGGCAAATTTAGCAATTGGTAAAGCAGATTTACTGATTGTCATTGGAAGTCGTCTCGATGTACGCCAGACTGGCGCGGATGTTGAGGGGTTTGCTAAAGATAAAGTTATCTTTCATGTTGATTGTGATGAAAGTGAAATTAATAATCGTGTCAAAAATTGTATTCCTATTGTTGATGATGCAAAAAACTTTTTAGACCATGCCAATACCCAGTTTAACTCCCACTGCTTTCCCGCATTTTCTCTATGGTTAGACGAAATTAATTCATTGAAAAATACCTGGCCCGATATTAATGAATTAAAAGATTTTTCAGGAATTAACCCCAATTATTTTATGCACAAACTATCGAAGGCTTCAAATGAAGCGATAGGTTATGTTGCTGATGTAGGTAGCCATCAAATGTGGGCGGCGCAATCGTTAGAAATTCACACCAATCAGATATTTATGACTTCAGGTGGAATGGGGGCCATGGGGTTTGCATTACCTGCAGCGATAGGTGCCTCACTAGCTTATGGAAAAAAGCCTGTGGTTGTTATCGTTGGTGATGGCGCTTTTCAAATGAACATACAAGAGTTACAAACTGTTGTAAGAAATCGCATTCCATTAAAAATTATTGTGATTAATAACAACTGCCTCGGCATGATCCGCCAATTTCAAGATAGTTATTTTGAAAGGCGTT
>CAZZGV010000023.1:10375-13923 GCA_964654255.1 uncultured Legionella sp.
TTGGGGCTATAGTGCCCCTGATTTTGCAGCCATATCAAAAGCCTATGGAATTGCAGCAAAAACTATCTCTACAATAGGTGAAATTGATGCTGGGGCAAGTTGGTTGTGGGATAAAAGTGATGAACCTGTTTTGTTGCAAGTCATGCTTAGTTCAAGTGTGAATGTGTATCCAAAAATAGCATTCGGTAGACCCATTACTGAAATGGAACCCTTTGCTTTACCAATAAGTATAGAAAGTACGTAAATCTGCTATTCTGCACTTGATGTTAAAATTTTTTCTAATTAAATCAAGAAACCAGGGAGAAATGGCTCCCCAAAATGGGACGATGGTATAGAATGGAAACCAGTACACTTGGGTTTAAAAATAGCTCATAAGAAACTCCGCTCCAAATCCAAGGCAACTTAATCAAATGGAAAAGGCTGTGAGTGGAAGGCAGTAAGCATTTATTTAGTAATACAAATGAAACGGATGTGGGGTCGCTAGAAAAAGAACGAGACAAATTTTACATGCAAGTTGAGCAAAATTTTCGAGACATAATAAGCAATCAATATGGTTTTAGTTTAGAAAAAAGCGACACGAAAGATTTGCTGCGATTAAAAAATTATTATTGATTGCTACAATTTATAGAAGTCATTTTAGGATTATGTGCCGAAAAATGTGCTCTTCATAAGACCTTTCAAGCCAGCACTATTAGGGTAACACGAGTTCTCTATCTTGAGTACTTAGGAAAAAAGTCTGGCGGATAGGGTTGAATAAAATCAGCAATTTTATTCAACCCACTTTCTATGAATTTATATCTTGGAGTGGAGGGCTCTATGAAATCGTTTAAATTTTGGATAAATGCCTCGGGACGTAGATAGAAATTTATGTCCAATTTGATTTGATCCAGTAGTAATGCTTTTTGTATTAAAAATTTTTGAGTTTATTTTTGTAATTAAACAATCAACCATTTGTAGCAGAGGGGGTTTATGTTCATATATGGACTAATAAGCATATTTCAAATATGTTTTTTACCAGGGCTCGCAATTTTAGGGCTTATTAATATTAAAAATATTGATAGAGTTATTTTAACTTTTCCCACGAGCTTGCTTGCCAACTACCTGTTGGTAAGCATCCTAACCCTGTCTGGGTGGTATACAAAAGAGGTTCTAGTCGTTATTGTCATTATTGAATGTGTTTTTATTTTAGCCATATATACCAAATATCCAAAGTCCAGACTTCTATTAGAAGGGCCAACATCAATAACACAACCCGATTGGAAAATCTCGCCCTTTTTAAGACAAGTGTTTTTTCTGCTGGCAATGATTGTTACATGTTGGCTTGCAATTAAGATATTTAAAAAAATTCCAAGTAATTTTAACGGATACGATGATACATGTAATTGGAACCGCTGGGCTTCTGAGTGGTATAGAGGTCAACTACCTTTTAGAACATGGGAGTATCCGCAGCTTTTGCCTACCAATTGGTCAATTAACTATATATTAATGGGCACCTATGAAATAGAATATTTTGTAACTTTTATAAATGGATTAATGCCTATCTATGTTCTAGGGGCCTTCTGGGCGATGTATTTAGATACACGCTATGATGTATTTTTGGTTTCAATATCCGTTGCAGGGCTTTGGATGTATTTTCTGCTTAATCAATGGATTGGCGTGGGAATGGCAGATGTTCCATCCGCATTTTTCGGCGTCATGATGCTCTATACAACCCATCTTGGCCTTTCTTCTAAAATAGACATAAAGCAGTTTCTTGTTCTAGGTGCCATAATTACCTCAGGGGCAGCACTTACCAAGCAAGCTGGAAATTATCTCGTCATATTTTATCTCTGCAGCTTAATTTATCTTGCAAAAAAAAATCAGCTGCACGTAAAGGAAATTTTCAAACTATGTGCAAAAGGATTATCAATTGTTCTTGTGTTAGCATGGAGTTGGTACATTTATCATCGTATTCTATATGCTCATGGTTTAGAAAGGTCAAATATTTACTATGTTACGCAGGTAATTTTTGAAGGCAAAAGCTATTGGGAACGTTTTGTTATTGCAAATATTGAAATAAGAAACAGCATCAGCGCTCTGGATTTAATATGGCCTAGACAAATCATATTTAATGTAGGTGCTATACTTACGTTAATTCTAATTTTTTTCTCTTTACAGTCTCCCCTTGGAGCTCTGTCATCTATTGTTGTAACGGTACCATTTTATATGTTGTGGGCTGTCTTTTTCAGCTACGGGCACAATCAAAGAAATTTTGGTTTAGGGGTTGGTTTTTTAAGTTTTTCCACAGCTAGCGGGTTCACTTATTTTCTTGCACATATTATACCAACATTATATCGAAAAAACTCCCGTGCTTTTAAATTGGTTTTCACTCTGTTATTGACTGTCATAATCAGCACTGGTTTATACAGGTTAAATATCGCGATTAATCGTGAGTCACTAACAAAAATAAAAATTGATTTCTTGAGAGAAAGATCTATTGTTTACCCCCCAATGTATTCTCTTTACGAAAAAGGCTACTTCACTGGCAAGGTATTTACTACTTACGGTTGTGACAGATGTAATGCTTTTCCTGGGACTCATGAGCTTGTTTCATCAATGCAACCAGATGATTACCCCTCACTTAAGAAATTAATACTCAGTGGGGATTATCATTATTATCTAAGATATAACCACCAATACAGTCCGGCAGCCTATGATCAAGTTGATATTCTGGTTCAGCAAGGACGCCTGCTCAAAAAATATAAGTGGTCTGATTCAAATGAAATATTTATATTGTATGAAATAAAGGCTTAAGGAAACATCTATATGACCGACATCAGCTATATAATTCCTGCCTATCAACCAACACAAATTTTATTTAGTGTTATGCAAAATTTACGAGAGCTTACTCCAGCTCCTATTATTGTAATTAATGATGGCAGTAGTCATGACAGGGCGGATTTGTTTGAAAAAATAGAAGCTCATATTCCCAATGTGATAATAATTCATCACAATGTCAATCGTGGAAAAGGTGATGCGCTAAAAACTGGATTTAAATATGCGTTATCGCATTTTGAAACATTAGTTGGGGTTGTTACATTGGATGCTGATGGGCAGCATCGTCCTAAAGACGCGCTATTAGTGGCACAAGCTATGCTTAATGAAAAAACCGCTTTTGTGCTTGGTTGTCGTCAATTTGATAAAAAACATAAGATCCCATTGCGAAGCAAATTTGGAAATCAGATTACAAAATACATTTTTAAGTCCCTTACTAACTCAACTTTGTCGGATACTCAAACGGGTCTCAGAGGTATACCACTAGATTTAATAAAATCTATAATCAATATTTCAGCAACAGGCTATGAGTTTGAAGCGGATATGTTATTAATAGCTGTTAAACGCCGTATTGCAATAAGAGAAGTAAAAATTAAAACTATATACCTAGATGGAAATGCAACCTCACACTTTAATCCTATTATTGATTCAATTCGTATTTATTATGTTCTTTTTCGCTCTATTGTCACTTCAATGATTACTGACGTGGTCAAGCAAATTCACACAACCAGTTA
>CAZZGV010000024.1:0-13850 GCA_964654255.1 uncultured Legionella sp.
AGCACATCATGTAACAGTAAGAGAAAATAATGTCGCAAAAGAAGGATTTCAAATTGGTACTCTGTGTGAAATTCAAGGCGATTGTTACATTGGCGAGTTCGTTCGATTTCAATCTAATGTATTTGTTAGCAAAAATACAAAAATAGGAAACTATGTTTGGGTCCTGCCATATGTTGTTTTCACTAATGACCCAACCCCACCAAGTAATATAATGATAGGCTGCATTGTTGAGGATTTTGCAAGTATATGTGCTACTGCGGTCATATTGCCTGGCGTTGTGGTGGGAGAGGCTTCTCTTGTCTGTGCTGCTGCGTGTGTGACAAAAAATGTGCCAGCTCATATGGCTGTTGCAGGAGTGCCCGCAAAGATAATAGGCGAAGCAAAATCAATTAAAAGGCGAGATGGGTCGGGTGAATCAGCTTATCCATGGAGAAATCATTTTCATCGAGGATATCCTTGTACGGTGGTTAATGATTGGAAAGAAAATAATTTTGAATAATTATGGGAAAAAAGGAATGATTGAGCATTGTAAGTTGGTTGATTTGCCAACAATTAAAGACTCTCGTGGTAATCTTACTTTTATTGAGACAGAAAAACATGTGCCTTTCAATATTAAGCGAGTTTATTATGTATCTAATATTCCTGAGGGGGCTGAACGAGGTGGTCATGCGCACAAGGCTCTATTACAGCTTATAGTTGCTGTTAATGGATCTTTTGACATTAATATTGATGACGGATATAGCAAAAAAACTATTCATTTAAATCGCAGTGACCGCGGATTATTTTTATGCCCCATGATTTGGCGAGAAATTAATAATTTTTCATCTGGGGCTATTTGTATGGCGCTTGTTTCAGAGCTTTATGATGAGGCCGATTATTACCGTGATTATCCTAGTTTTCTTGCCGATTTGACAAAAGGAAAAATCGGATGAAAATCCCCTTCCTTGATCTGACCAGTGTTCACCAAGAGATCCATGAGCCTCTTAAAGAAGCATTTGAAAAAGTACTTCATTCGGGTTGGTTTGTTATGGGGCCAGAATTAGAGGCATTTGAATCAGATTTTGCCAACTACTGTGGGGTAAAACATTGTATAGGCGTTGGCAATGGCCTTGAAGCAATTCATCTTCTTTTACGTGCTTATGGTATTGGGGAGGGCGATGAAGTCATTGTCCCTTCTAACACCTTTATAGCCACCTGGTTAGCAGTTAGTGAGTGCGGTGCAATACCCGTTCCAGTTGAGCCCATAGTAGAAACCTATAATATTAACCCCGATTTAATTTTATCCGCTATCACGCCTCGGACAAGAGCGATTATTCCAGTACACCTCTATGGCCAAGTAGCCGATATGGATAAGATTAATGAAATAGCACAGAGATACAACCTTATTGTTATTGAAGATGCTGCGCAAGCTCAAGGCGCAAGATATAAAGGACGACGCGCTGGCTCACTAGCTCATGCAGCCGCTACTAGTTTTTACCCAGGGAAAAATTTAGGCGCGCTTGGAGATGGCGGAGGTGTATTAACTAATGATGATCATATTGCAGAGAAAGTCAAACGCCTTAGGAATTATGGATCACAACAAAAATATCAACATGATATGGCGGGTTACAATAGCCGCCTTGATGAAATGCAAGCAGCCTTTCTGCGGGTGAAATTAAGATATCTTGATGATTGGAATCATCGACGCAGACAAGTAGCTTCATATTATTCAAAACTACTGAAAAATAGTGGGATAATTTTACCCGCTGTCCCGGATTCGGCGGAGCCTGTATGGCATCTTTATGTTATTCGTAGTTCACAGCGCAACCAACTGCAGACCGACCTTGAGAAACAGGGTATATCAACAGTAATCCATTATCCAATCCCACCGCACAAGCAAAAATGTTATAGCCAATATATAAATCACAACCTACCACTAGCCCAATTATTAGCGCGCGAAGTACTTAGCTTGCCTCTTTCACCAGTCATGAATGAGCAAGAAATTGAATATGTAGCACAAGTACTACATAAACTAACCCATGAAAGTTCTCTAGCTTAAATGAAATATAAATCACTGTATGAAACCAATAAAATAGTTTCTGATGCTATAGAGCAGGGGAAATTAAATAAGGCCTTGCAATTAGTCCATGACTTTGTTGAAGCTATTATTACAGAGCCGCTATGTACTGCACATATAAATGGCTCCAATAAACTCGATAATTTATGTCAGAGAATTGGTGAGCATAATTATTTAAAATTGCTAGAATTTCTTACTCTAAAACCAAGACTGGAGAATCAACCCCCAGTATTTGTTTACATTGCCACAAGACTTCAAAAATCCGGTGGGCACACCCGTGTTATAGAGAATTTTATTTCTTCAAGACCACATGCAAGGCATATCATACTCCTAACAGGATTGAGTGGAAGATCAGATTGTGATTATACACTAGGGCGATTGGACTCAAGTGTAGATGTTAGTTTTGAATCAGCCCTCATTGGTAATTTCGAGAAGAAACTAAGCTGGCTTCAAAGGAGATTAATTGAAATAGCTCCTCAGCAAATATACTTATTTAATCATCCACAAGATAGTGTGGCTGTTGCTGCAGTCCAACCTGCGATGAGATTTAATGCCAGTTTTTACCATCATGCCGATCACCATCTATGTTTGGGGGTATTTTTATCCCATCTTGAGCATATTGATATCCACTCACCTGGATATCATCATTGCAGAGATGCACTTGGCATTACAAATATATACCTACCATTAGTTGTAGAAGACAAGGGCGCACGTCCACCTCACGCTTTATTTAAAAAAAATTGAGAAGAGCCCTTCAACCAAAAATTTTATTTCAAATAAAATTGAAAGTCCTTATTTTATTAATTCTCTCAAGCTTATTCCTCAACTCTTAAAAGTGACCAAAGGTACCCATATACATATTGGCCGCTTAACTCCGTGGGCCTTGTTTTCGCTACGTAGGGAATTAAAGCGGCAAGGAGTAAATGCTAACCAATTTATGTATATACCGTGGGTTTCTAGTGTATGGGAATCATTACATAAATTTGATGTCGATCTTTACATTGCTTCTTTCCCCTATGGTGGTGGCTTAACGTTGATAGAAGCCATGGGGGCTGGAGTAGCTGTTGTCCTTCACAAGCATATTTATTCAAGATTACTTAGTGGATTAGATCTTGCCTATCCAGAAGCCTTTTCATGGCAAGAGCCAGAGGAGTTATTGCATTATTGTTCCTCAGTAACCAAAGCAACACTAGAAGCTCAAGGACGTCGTGGGCGCGAACATTATGAACGCTTTAATCGCAAAGAAATTTTTGATGATTTTATAAATAATAAAGCGAATGATATAAAAATTCCTGAATTTATAACTAATAGATATCAATTTAGGCCAGATGAGTGGGCGTGCTGGATGAAAAACGAGCTGAATTTCAGTAAGCTCGTTAGGCGAATTGTATATCAGTTTTTTCGAAAAATTCGAAGATTAACATATGCTTTCAGGGCAATCTCATGAGTGATTTTAAATTAATCTAATTATGTGATCTCATAGCTCCTTTATTTATAAACGAGCTAACATGACGTCCCCAGTATCATTAGTAGAGTATTTCTCAGTGATTAGAGTCCCTCGACAAAAAAGCAAAATTGATCACGAGCTTATCGATATTCTTGTGTTGTGTTTTTTGGCGGTAATTTGCGGAGCAGAAGGCTGGCAAGATATAGAAAAAGAGGGGCATGCCCGTTCGCTCATCCAAGATATACAAATTTAATCATAAACAAGGATATGTAGTAATGTTTGGCAATCTAAAAAAAATTTTCGACACTTTCCCGTGCTCAATTAAAACACATGAGATTCTGGCCTATATATTATCCCTTATCGTATCCTTTGTTTTTTTTTCTACACGGCGATTTAATTCATACTACACTTTCAGCGTACGGTTATTTAGAAACCCCATAACTGGGGTTTCCTAAAGCATTTAAGATTATAAGACTCGGAATCTATAGACAAACTTTTTTATGGCAATTAGGCTTAATGCTTGCCGTTTTATGTAACAAGATATAAATCAAACAGGATGTAATCATATGGCTTTATTAGTTACTGGTGGCGCGGGATTTATTGGTAGTAACTTCATACTAAATTGGCTTGCTTCACATGATGAGCCTCTTGTTAATTTAGACAAGCTAACCTATGCCGGCAACTTAGATAATCTAAGCCTTGTAGCCAATGATTCACGCTACTCGTTTATTCAAGGTGACATTCTTGATTCTGCTTGTATTGAAAAAATAGTAAGCAACCACCCTATTCGTGCCATTATCCACTTTGCAGCAGAAAGCCATGTGGATCGCTCGATTCAAGGCCCTGCGGCTTTTGTGCAAACCAATGTTCTTGGTACGTTTAATTTGCTCGAGAGTGCACGCAATTATTGGAATCAACTGCCACCTTCATTAAAAAATGATTTTCGATTTATTCATATTTCTACAGATGAAGTCTATGGATCTTTAGATAATTCTGCTCCTGCTTTTACAGAACAACACCGCTACGAACCAAACAGCCCGTACTCAGCCAGTAAAGCCGCGTCTGACCATTTTGTAAGGGCCTATTACCATACGTATGGGCTACCTGTAATTACCACCAATTGTTCTAATAATTATGGACCTTATCAACATACTGAAAAATTAATTCCTTTGTGCATACAAAACGCTTTGCATGGTAAACCGTTGCCAATTTATGGTGATGGTCAACAAGTAAGAGACTGGTTATTTGTTGCCGATCATTGCGCGGCGATTCGAGCCGTATTGGAGCATGGTGCCTTAGGTGAAGTGTATAACGTTGGCGGTTGGAATGAAAAAACCAATCTAGAGGTTGTTAGCACTATTTGTTCTATACTTGACCGACTGGAGCCCCGGCCAGATAAATTATCTTATCTAACCCAAATAACACATGT
Source organism: uncultured Legionella sp. (assembly GCA_964654255.1). Classification (GTDB taxonomy): domain Bacteria; phylum Pseudomonadota; class Gammaproteobacteria; order Legionellales; family Legionellaceae; genus CAZYME01. The sequence goes on from CAZZGV010000024.1 coordinate 4,933, forward strand.
CCAAGATAGATTAGGGCATGACCGCCGTTATGCAATTGATGCTTCAAAAATTGCCCTTGCCTTGGATTGGAAACCCATAGAAACCTTTGAGTCCGGCATAGAAAAAACAGTCGCATGGTATTTGGCTCAATATAGGCAGCAAAAATACAAATGAACATACTGCTCTTAGGTAAACATGGCCAGGTAGGACACGAGTTATCTCAAAGGCTATCACTGCAAGGCCACTTAACCGCTTTAGGAAGAACAGAGCTTGATTTAAGTGATTTAGGCGCTGTTCAAAAAACACTAGACCAATATAAACCAGATTTCATTGTCAATGCTGCGGCCTATACGGCTGTTGATAAAGCAGAAGACGATCGCGCTTTAGCGCATCGAATCAATGCAGACGCGGTAGCTATACTAGCTGAATACGCCAAACATCATGGCACTGCTTTAATTCACTACTCTACAGACTATGTCTTTGATGGCACAAAGCAAGAACCTTATCTTGAAAGCGACACCACAAATCCACTCAATAGTTATGGTGCCTCGAAATTAGCCGGAGAGCAGGCCATTATCAACAGCGGTTGTCGTGGTTATATTTTTAGAACCAGCTGGGTTTTTTCCGCTCAAGGACATAACTTTATTAAAACCATTTTAAAATTAGCCCAAAATAAAGATAGCTTATCTGTAATTAATGATCAAAAAGGTGCCCCAACCTCCGCAGAGCTAATTAGCCATGTAACTTTATTAGCCATCAACGCGGCAAAACAAGATCAGTTATCGCCCGGAATTTATCATTTAAGCGCTAAAGGTCAATGCACATGGTATGATTTAGCACACTATATTTTAGATAAAACCATACGTCAGGGCATTCATTTTAAACTTAATCCCTCTAATCTAAACCCTATACGAAGTGAAGAATACCCGCTCCCAGCAAAGCGACCAAAGAATTCGTTATTAAATACGCAGTTACTTTGCTCCGCACTTCAATTAGACTTACCCGATTGGGATTTTTATGTCGATCGAGTACTCTCCCAATTAATTCAAATGAGATTTTTACATGAAGCATAAAGGAATTATATTAGCCGGGGGCCTTGGCACACGTTTAAGCCCCGTTACCAACGTGATATCCAAACAGCTCTTACCTGTATTCGATAAACCAATGATCTACTACCCCTTAAGCACGTTGATGCTGACTGGAATTAGAGACATATTAATTATATCCACGCCAAAAGACATACCGCTTTATCAAGAACTATTGGGCACAGGCGAGCAATGGGGCATCAACCTAGAATATATTGTTCAACCCCATCCAGCTGGGCTGGCACAAGCATTTATTTTAGGTGAATCATTTATTGGCAATGATCATTCTGCGCTTATATTGGGTGATAATATTTTTTATGGTCATGATCTGCATCATTTATACGCCGATGCACTAAAACAAGAAAAGGGCGCAACCGTATTTGCTTACCATGTTCATGATCCAGAGCGCTATGGAGTTGCCGAATTTGATGCAGCAGGAAAAGTTATTTCTATAGAAGAAAAACCAACGCATCCCAAATCACAGTATGCACTGACTGGACTTTATTTTTATGATCCCGATGTAGTCAGTTTGGCGCATAGCTTAAAACCATCAGCCAGAGGCGAATTAGAAATTACTGATTTAAATCGACTCTATCTTGAACAAGGATTATTAAATGTAAGCCTTATGGGCAGAGGACATACCTGGCTTGACACGGGCACGCATCAATCACTGCTTGAGGCAAGTATGTTTGTCAGTACTATACAAAACAGACAAGGCTTAAAAATAGCTTGCCTTGAAGAAATTGCATATAAAAATAATTGGATCGATGCAACGCAATTAAAACGCTTAGCCAAACCGCTGCTTAAGAACGAATATGGTCAATATTTAATACATTTACTACATGAGGACGCTTTAGTATGAAAGTGGTGTCCTTGGCGATTCCTGAGGTTATGGTTATCGAACCTCAGGTATTTAGTGACGCACGTGGCTTTTTTTTTGAGAGTTTTAATCAACGGCATTTTAAAGAGGCTATAGGTAGATCGATTACCTTTGTGCAAGATAATCATTCCCGATCGGTGAAGAATGTATTAAGAGGGTTGCATTACCAAATAAAACAACCTCAAGGTAAATTAATTCGTGTCATCTCAGGGGCTGTTTTTGATGTGGCCGTTGACTTAAGACAAAATAGCCCCACGTTTGGCCAATGGGTTGGAGAGGTTTTAACTGCGGAGAATTATAAACAAGTCTGGGTCCCAGAAGGCTTCGCTCATGGTTTTTTAGTTCTATCAGAAACAGCCGAACTACTATATAAGACAACCGATTTTTGGGCGCCGGAATATGAGCACTGTATAACTTGGAATGATGCGCAGTTGAATATCTCTTGGCCAATAACTGAAAGCCCATTACTATCAGCTAAAGATCAACAAGGCACTGCTTTTAATGAGGCGGTGGTATTCTAGGGCGTGTTATCAATTAAAATTGGCCTTAATTTTGATAAAAAATGATTTATCTTGTTATTTTTTTAACACTAGTGGGGCAGCAGGATGCGTAGGTATGGTTTAAGGAATGATCAATGGGAGCGAATCAAAAATATATTGCCTGGTCGCAAAGATACCGTTGGGGTAACAGCAAAGGGTAACCGTCTTTTTGTTGAAGCAGTACTTTATCGATACAGAGCCGGCTGTGCTTGGCGAGATTTGCCAGAGCGTTTTGGCGATTTTCGTGTTATTCACACACGGCATACTCGCTGGAGTAAAACAGGCGTTTAGGAATCCCGTAGCATTCCATCTTACTGCGAGTCAGCTTCACGTTCTTGAAGGTGCTGATACACTTCTTGATCAAATAGAAGCAGATGCTTTACTGGCTGACAAGGCCTATGATGCTGATGAGCGGGGTTTAAATCAATTAGAAGCAAAAATTGTATTGCCGTTATTCCTTGTAAGGATAATCGCAAACAACAACGCCCACATGATCGAATATGGTATCAAGCACGTCATCTTATAGAAAATTCTTGCAAAACTGGAACAATATTGGCCAATATCAACAAGATATGACAAAACCGCCCGAAATTTTCTTGGAGGAATTTATTTGGCTGCTGCTGTCATTTGACTTAATTGATGACACGCCCTAATAAATCATCCGGACTAACCAAACTACCCGTTACGACAACCGTCTTATATCGCGATTTATCACCTCGTTTTAAAGTTACTTGTCTGAGAGGGACTTTAAAGAATAAAGCTAGGTATGTTAACAATGCCTTATTCGCGCGGCCGTCAATTGGGGGGGTATTTAGGCGAATTTTTAAGGCGTCGCCGTGGAGGCCTGCTACCTCGGTGTGCTTGGCGCCGGGTTGGACGTATACGTTGATGATGGTCTCATCGCCTTCTTGTTTATACCAGGTGATCAAATTAAACCCCTAAATTGTTTATGTTGTTTTACAAATATAAATGGCATTAGCAGCTCTTTTTGTGGTTTTTTACAAATAACATGGCTTTTTATTAACTAACCATCCCTAATGATGACAACCATGGTTGTTTTTAATGCATTATTTTCCTCTGCATTATATACTTGCCGGCATACATTTGGCGGCTTGGTTAGCTTTTTAACTGCGCGCGAACTTGTGTGGTTAATAGTACGCTTTAACTCGTCTTTGCGAATAACTTGTGGCGATCAAGCTCGGAATTTCAATTGAAATAGGACACTGGATTGCTTCGCTAACGCTCGCAATGACGAGGTTTGTTGCTCACTTTAAGCACTTCAAGCATTTCAAACGCGTCATAATGTTACCTTTATATTTTTTATTATAATTTTACTTTGGTTAAATCACTATGCCACTTCCACATGAAGAAAAAATTCCATCGCCTGTAAAAGCAACATTATCTACACCACCTAGGCCGGGTGTGCAGGCATTCTTTTTTTCAATTAAGAAAGAAGAGAAAAAAACGCACGGATTCACGCCTAATGGAAAAACACGGATCCCATTAAAACGCTTTGAAGGGGCAAGCCATCATCGTGTTCGAGCTGAAGCTGATCCTGCAACGATACTCAGTGAAGACACCAAGCTGGAATCGCCACAGAAACATGATCCACAAAAACAAAGACTTCTACTTGATGCCTATTTCGTTGATTTAAAAAAACGAACCGATACCGACTATGAAATTTATACTAAAAAGAAAGTGATTGATGCAGCCCATTTTGAGGCAGCCGTACAAAAAATCGATACAAATATTGAGCAATTAGAACGATGTTATCAACGCTCCCCCTCGCCTGATGATTTCATCATAGAGTTAAACCAACAACTTTCACAAGGTAAAATTTACAACCCTTTTGGTCTTAAAAAGATTTACGAAAAAAGTGGTTATCAAGTCAAACTAGCGGAAGATGAAACTATTTATACCGCCCCCTTTGATGCAAATCTTTTCAAACCAAAGCCGATTGCTAAAGCAGCCCCGGCCAAAAGACCCCAGCCGGCCTTCAGTGGTGGCTTGTATGATGACCTGCCTCCCCTTAAGAACCCTAAGAAGCTCTTTGACAGCGAGTCACTGGAGCCTGAAGTAGATGAAAAAGAAGGCGAAGCACTTAAGCCATCGTCTCCGTGGGGATTATAAAAACATCCAACAATCATCTGTAATCTATAAGTTTTAAATTACCGTCTTTGTGAGTAAAGACGGTAATAAGAACATTCTCTAATCACAGCTAATCTTGCCCTGCTCTGCCAAAAATCTCTAACATGCTTTGTAGTTAAATCACGCTATAATAGATCTATAAATAGGAATGGAGCAGGCATGAAACTGGTTCGGTATGGCAATCCTGGTGAAGAAAAACCAGGGATGGTGGATGAGCGGGGTAATGTACGTGATCTTTCCAACTACATTCTTGATTTTAGCCCGCAGTATTTGGGGAATTTTGAGCTTATTGCTTCTTTAAAAGCATTAAAGCCGGATACATTACCATTGGTCGACCAAAATGCTCGAATTGGTGCATGCGTTGGGATGCCGGGTAAAGTGGTCTGTGTTGGCTTTAACTCGAAACTTCATACCCAACAAATGGGCATTTCTCCTATTTCCGAATCGGAGATGGTCGTTTTTATGAAACCCACCTGCGCCGTCTGTGGACCTTTTGATCCTATTTTATATACCCGGCACACAAAGAAACTAGATTGGGAAGCTGAATTAGCCATTGTCATTGGAAAAAAGGGCAAGTATATCGCTAAAGAAAATGCAGGCGAGTATATTCTTGGCTATACCTGTATGAATGACTTGTCAGAGCGTTATTGGCAACTTGAAACAGAGGATACGCAATTTACCAAAGGCAAGGGATTTGATAATGCGGCACCCATTGGCCCCTACTTGGTAACCAAAGATGACATACCAAATGCACGAAATCTAGAGATTAAGCTTTGGGTGAATGGTGAATTGCGCCAAGATTTTAATACAAGTGACTACATTCATAATGAAGATGAGGTGGTCAGCTATTTAAGCCAGTATTTTACCCTTTACCCTGGTGATATCATTTCCATGGGCTCGGCTCCTGGTAATGCAAAATCATGGGGGGAAAATATGTTTCTGAAACCAGATGATAAAGTGATACTGTCTATTTCAGAATTAGGTACCCAAGAAAAAATCGTTGTTATTGAGGAATGTTAACCGTTATGCGCCATTTGAGTATCGTTGATAAAGTACTGTGTGAAATTGACACGGCCGTTCGGACCTTGATTGTACCTGAGCATCGAAAAAGTGTTCGGCAAAATCCTGGGCAATATATTGAGGAGAACCCATTAAGCTCTGCAGAAAAACGCCATATTGCGGGCTTGATGCGTGTCAATCATGCGGGAGAAGTCTCAGCTCAAGCACTTTACCAAGGGCAAGCATTGACGGCGCAATTAGCCACAGTAAAAGCACAAATGACCGAGGCCGCAGAGGAAGAAGTTGATCATTTAGCTTGGTGTGAAGAGCGTTTGCGAGAATTAGGCAGCCAACCAAGCGTACTGAATCCTTTTTGGTATGGTGGCTCGCTGATGATTGGCGCGCTAGCTGGTTTAATTGGTGATCGCTGGAGCCTTGGCTTTGTTGCAGAAACAGAGCGACAAGTTACAAAACACTTGCAACAACATCTTCAAAATTTACCGTCAAGTGATGTAAAAACCAAAGCTATTCTGGCACGGATGCATGATGATGAAGCGCATCACGCTGACATGGCTAACGCTGCGGGAGCGGCTGAATTACCTTTTTTTATAAAACAACTCATGCAGAGCGTTTCTAAATTACTTACAAAAAGCAGCTACTATATCTAAGACGCTAACTTGTCTGCATAATAAAGTTAGATGAGCGGGAGCACAGCAACCTATGGATCAAGGTACGTTGTTTGTTTTATGCGTCATTTTTATTGCCTATATTTTTGATTTTATTAATGGTTTTCATGACGCAGCAAATTCGATTGCAACCATTGTAACGACGGGTGTTTTAACACCACGCCAAGCCGTGCTGTGGGCCGCTTTTTTTAATCTTATTGCATTTTTATTTTTCAATTTAATGGTTGCTAAAACCATTGGCAGTGACTTGATTGATGTCAATGTTGTTGATACAAAACTCATCTTTTCAGCCCTGATTGGCGCTATTTTTTGGAATTTACTAACGTGGTATTACGGGTTACCGTCCAGCTCATCGCACGCACTCATTGGTGGTCTTGCTGGAGCGGCGATTGTCCGCGGTGGATTAGCGACACTAAAATTATCAGGCTTTATTAAAGTTGCTATCGGTATTTTTTTAACGCCCGTTATCGGATTATTAGTTAGCTTGTTATTTACCTACACCGTCACCCGGTTATTACGCCATAAAAACGAAAAAATGTTAAACCGCCTATTTAAAGGGTTTCAACTCGCCTCGTCAGCGCTATTAAGCCTTACCCATGGTGGTAATGATGCTCAAAAAACCATGGGGATTATCGCCGCACTGCTTTTTTCAAGCTCATGGTTAGAAGGGTCATTTTATGTGCCGTTTTGGGTGGTCATTTCTTGCCAGGGGGTTATTAGTTTAGGCACTTTGGTGGGTGGATGGCGGATTGTAAATACCATGGGAACCAAAATCACAAAACTCACCACGTTACGAGGATGCACAGCCGAAACCAGTGCCGCAGCAATTATCTTTGTCTCAACTATGTTTGGTGTGCCCGTCTCAACCACACAAACAGTAACTGGAGCCGTAGCTGGGGTCGGGCTTGTCAACGGCTCAGGTGGAACAAATTGGCCAATTATACGGCGCATCCTTTTTTCCTGGCTACTCACCATACCAGCAGCAGGCTTGGTAGCAGGGGGGATTATGATGGTTATACAATCACGATTTTAGCACCGGCTTTAATGCTCGCTTTTTACCTCTAACACACTATGATGTCGACTGTAGAAATAATAAATAATCATTCCAGCCAACATCCATACCACAAAACGCATGATTGTTATCCACGGTAAATAACATATTAAATAAGTGCAGCTGATAATTCCTAATATGGGTATGTAAGGCATAAGTGGTGTTTTAAAAGGACGAACTAACTCAGGTTTAGTGTAATGTAAAACCAAAACCCCGGTGCAAACGATGATAAACGCAAAAAGAGTGCCTATATTCACTAACTCTGCTAAACCACCCAAGGGTACTAGTCCTGCCAGGCTACCCATGAGCACGCCACAAAGCAAAATTATTCGTACTGGGGTTTTAGTTGTTGGGTGAGTTACAGCAAAATAGTGCGGCAATAAACCATCGCGAGACATTGCAAAGAACACCCGCGTTAACCCGTAAAATAATACCAACATTACTGTGGTTAATCCGGCTATAGCTCCAACACCAACCATGCCTGCGGCAGTTTTATAGCCTAAAGTTAAAAGCGAGCGGCTAATCGGTGAGGCGACATTAAGCGCGCTGTAATGGGTGATACCTGTTAATAAAAACGATACCACAATATATAAAAGGGTACAGATTACCAATGAGCCAATGATGCCTATCGGAACATCTTTTTGTGGGTTGATAGCCTCTTCAGCAGCTGTTGAAACCGCATCAAAGCCTACATAGGCGAAGAAAATTAACGACGCGCCTTTCATCACACCATTCCAACCAAAAGGTGAAAATGGAACCCAATTTTTGGGATTAATTTCCGTAGAAGCGATGATAATAAATAAAAAAATAACCAGCAGTTTTATTAACACCATTGTATTATTGACGCGTGCGCTTGATTTCATTCCCAAAATCAACAATAACGATAATGTGGCAATTATCGACATGGCTAAAAGATTTATACCGCCACCATCGGCAAATCCATGCGATAAATAATGAGGTACATGAATGGTTAACGATAATAATACATCGTTAAAGTAACTACTCCAACCCACAGAAACAGCAGACACTGAAACTGCATATTCCAACAATAAATCCCAGCCGACTATCCAGGCAATCAGCTCACCAAATCCAGCATACGCATAACCATACGCACTTCCACAACCGCCAATCGATGAGGCTAATTCAGCATATGCGAGCGCGGAAAACGCACATGCTAACCCAGCTATCATGTAAGAAAAAACAATAGCGGGGCCTGTTTGTGTTGCGGCAACAATACCTGTGAGCACAAAAATTCCCGCTCCAATAATTGCCCCAACGCCTAGAAAAACAAGATCAAACGCAGACAAGCAGCGACGAAAATCCTCATTAGCGTTACTTAGAGTAATTGCTTTTTTACGAAATAAGTCCATGTGGGGATGGTCCTTTAGTAAATACTACAACTACGTTATTAAACTCTAACACTAATCCTTGTCACTGAGAAATAACGCGTATTTTAAAGGATAAGATCGTGTGTGATTAGATGTGACTTTATATTCTGAACTTGCAACCTTTTGGTTGACAGAAAGAAGCCAAATATCTCGATAAAACAT
>CAZZGV010000025.1:0-13808 GCA_964654255.1 uncultured Legionella sp.
ATAGCGCATCAATTAGGGTTAATGAGGTTAAATAAGATATGACAGTTCCTTTTGCTAGCATTGAGCAGGCTATCGCTGAGCTCCAACTAGGTCGTATGGTCATAGTGGTCGATGACGAGGATCGAGAAAACGAAGGTGATTTAGTTATTGCTGCTCAATATGCTAGTGCAGATGCCATTAACTTTATGTCACGGTTTGGACGTGGTTTGATTTGTTTACCTATGGCAGATGAGATGCTTAATAAGTTAGGCATCCCGATGATGACCACTAATAATCGTTCTCAGTTTGGTACAGCGTTCACCGTATCTATTGAAGCGGCATCAGGTATTTCTACAGGTATATCTGCCTGTGATCGCGCTCGCACAATCCAAGTTGCCATTGATGAAAATAGTGGTCCTGAGGATGTTATTACACCAGGCCATATGTTTCCGCTTCGGGCACACTCCGGTGGTGTTTTGAAGCGCGCAGGTCAGACTGAAGGCAGTGTTGATTTAATGCGGATTGCTGGTCTTAAGCCTGCGGCGGTCATTTGTGAGATTATTAGTGAAGATGGCACCATGAGTCGTCGAGATGAATTAGAAGTGTTTTCTAAAAAACATAACATTTTGATGATTACGATCAAAGACTTAATAGAATACCGTATTCGCCATGAAAAGCTGGTACAAGCTGTTGCTACGTCGCGTTTACCATTGCATGAACATGGTGATTTCACCATGACAGTATTTACTAACCAAATTGATGATGCTGAGCATTTTGCGTTGACAAAACCATCTGCATCCAACGATGAAATTCCTCTAGTGCGTATTCATTCAGAATGCATTACAGGTGACGTTTTTGGTTCTTGTAAATGTGATTGTGGTTCACAACTTCAGCAGTCTATGACTTTAATTGGCGAGACAGGTGGAATACTTATCTACCTAAGACAAGAAGGGCGTGGAATAGGTTTAGCGAATAAATTGAAAGCGTATGAGTTACAAGAGCAAGGTTATGATACTGTAGATGCCAATTTGCAGCTGGGATTGCCTGTGGATGATCGTAATTATGCGGTTGCATTTCAAATTTTGAAGCATATGGGCGTTGATGTGGTTCGATTATTAACAAACAATCCATCTAAAGTGTCCGCAATTACTCAACATGGCATAAAAGTAAGTGAGCGTATTGCTTTGGCTGTAGAGCCAACGGATGATAATCGGGCTTATCTGAAAACCAAACAACAGAAATTAGGCCACATTTTGGCAATAGATTAGAGGCGTGTATGCACATTAAAACGGAGTTTGGCAGCTCTCAGGCGATGTTTCGAGTAGCTATCGTGGTCAGTCAATTTAATCATGAGATTACTCATAAATTGCAGCAAGGCGCCATTGAGCGTTTGATGGAATGTGGCTTTAAAACGCAAGATATTACGATTATTGAGGTTCCTGGTGCGGTTGAGATTCCATTGATTGCTCAGCAATTAGCAATGAAAAACGAGTACGCAGCTATTATAGCCTTAGGTGCTGTGATACGTGGTGAGACCAGTCATTATGACTACGTATGTCAGGTTGTTAGCAGTGGTTGTCAGCGTGTAGCGTTAGATTTTAATATTCCGGTTATTTTTGGTGTTTTAACAACAGAAGATGACTCCCAAGCGTTAGCGCGCGTAGGTGGATTGCATGGTCATAAAGGAAGAGATGCAGCCGACAGTGCCGTTGCGATGGTTTCTCTTCTAAGACAGTTAACTCGCTGATCTATCTGTTGTTTACGCATGCCTTAACGCTCTGTTTTTTGCTAAAATAGAGCTCATTTCATCTACATTGAAATAATCATTAGTTTATATGCCCTTTTCTTGATAAAATGAACCCCCGTTTACAGGTAGTAATAATTGTTCCGCCAGTGTAGCGGTTTTGGCGTTAACGGGGTTATTTATGACAAATTATATTTTCATCACCGGTGGGGTGGTTTCTTCTCTAGGCAAAGGTATTGCCGCAGCATCACTCGCAGCTATTTTAGAGGCGCGAGGTCTTAGCGTGACACTTATCAAGCTTGATCCTTATATCAACGTTGATCCAGGTACAATGAGTCCATTTCAACATGGTGAAGTATTTGTTACTGATGATGGCGCTGAAACCGATTTGGATCTTGGGCATTACGAGCGTTTTGTTCGTACTACGACAACCAAGCTCAATAATTTCACGTCCGGAAAAATATACGAAAATGTGATTAAAAAAGAACGACGCGGTGATTATTTAGGTGCGACTGTTCAAGTTATTCCACATATTACCAATGAGATTAAGCGTTGTATTAAATTGGGTGCTGATAACTTTGATGTGGCCATGGTTGAAATTGGTGGTACGGTAGGGGATATTGAGTCGTTGCCTTTTCTTGAGGCGATTCGTCAAATGCGCGTAGAGTTTGGATCCCAGCGTACCTTATTTATTCATTTAACATTGGTGCCTTATATTGCTACATCTGGTGAAACAAAGACTAAACCAACACAACATTCTGTCAAAGAGCTGCGGTCGATTGGTATTCAGCCGGATATATTGATATGCCGTTCTGTAGAGCAATTGTCTATTCATGACCGAGCTAAAATCGCCTTATTTACCAATGTTGAGAAAGAGGGCGTTATTTCACTGCAAGATGCTAAAAGCATTTATCAAATACCCATGATTTTACATGAACAAGGGTTAGATGAGATTGTGGTGAAAAAATTAGGTTTAACCCTAAAGCCCGCCGATCTTAGCGAATGGCAACATGTGGTGGAAGCACAAGCGATACAAAACATGACGGTTAAAGTTGGTATGGTAGGTAAATATACCGAATTAAATGATGCCTACAAGTCTATTAATGAAGCATTGACCCACGCTGGGATTCATACTCAAATGCGTGTTGAAATCGTATATATTGATGCTGAATTAATCGAAACACACGGGGCTTCAGTTGTGGCTAATGTAGATGCTATTTTAATTCCGGGTGGGTTTGGTGGTCGTGGAACAGAGGGTAAGATTAAAGCGATTCAATATGCTCGTGAAAACAAGGTACCTTTTCTTGGTATATGTTTAGGTATGCAAACAGCGATTATTGAATTTGCGCGAAACGTGGCTGGCTTAGTTGGTGCAAATTCTACGGAGTTTGATAAGCAAACAGCTTATCCTGTTATCGCGTTAATTAGTGAGTGGATGGACAATGATGGCAGTGTTAATGTACGTGATGAGCACAGTGATTTAGGCGGCACTATGCGCTTAGGTGCACAATTATGTAAATTGGAAAATGATTCACTGGCAATGCGTGTGTACGGTAAGCCACAAATTGTAGAGCGACATCGGCATCGTTATGAAGTTAACAATCGCTTTGTCGATTCTCTAGTTGAACATGGTTTAATTATTGCGGGTCGCTCAGCAGATGATACGTTGGTAGAAATGATTGAGTTAGCCGATCATCCTTGGTTTTTAGCCTGTCAGTTTCATCCTGAGTTCACATCCACGCCAAGGGATGGTCATCCACTATTTAAGCAATTTATTCTTGCGGCACGCGACTATCATCAAAGCAAGGACTCTCCAAAGGTAAAAAAGGATAACGTATGAAATTATGTGATTTTAACGCAGGTATAAACGCCCGATTATTTCTGATAGCGGGGCCGTGTGTTATTGAAAGCGAAGAGCTTGCCATAGAGACAGCTGGCTACCTCAACGAAATGTGTTTGCAACTGTCTTTGCCCTTTATCTATAAATCCTCTTTTGATAAAGCGAACCGTTCATCCATGGGTAGTTATCGTGGCCCTGGTTTTGAAAAAGGTTTGCGAATTCTTGAGAAAGTAAAATCGCAAATTGGTGTGCCGGTACTTACTGACGTTCATGAAGACACGCCTTTATTAGAGGTTGCAAGTGTCGTTGATGTTTTGCAGACGCCTGCGTTTCTTTGTCGTCAAACCAATTTTATTCAAAGCGTAGCGTCGTTAAATAAACCCGTCAACATTAAAAAAGGTCAGTTCCTAGCACCGTGGGACATGCAGCATGTTGTTGCTAAAGCAAAAGCATGTGGTAATGAACAGATAATGGTGTGTGAGCGTGGTGTTAGTTTTGGTTATAACAATTTGGTTTCTGATATGCGTTCGTTAACGATCATGCGAGATACGGGCTGCCCTGTTGTTTATGATGCAACGCATTCTGTACAATTACCTGGCGGTGGTAATGGTGTATCTGGCGGGCAGCGAGAGTTTATCCCTTCGTTGGCTCGAGCAGCTGTTGCTGCGGGAATTTCCGGTATTTTTATGGAAACACATCCTGATCCAGATAACGCATTAAGTGACGGTCCAAATAGTTGGCCAATGCATCGTATGAAAGAATTATTAGAGAGCTTAATTGCTATTGATGCGCTAGTTAAACAAAATGGGACGTTGATTTAATGTTGGCGGAGAGACAGGGATTCGAACCCTGGGAAGGTTGCCCTTCAACGGTTTTCAAGACCGCCGCATTCGACCGCTCTGCCACCTCTCCGAGCGAGATACTATCGCAACATTTTAATCTTTGCAAATGATTTTTTATAGTTTTTAAGGTGTTTTATGAAACAAGTAAAAATAGTAGTGGTATTTGGCCTTTTGTTAACATTATTGGCATGCAACAAAGATGGTGAAGAGCATAATCCCTTTCAAGGTATGAGTGCTAAACAGCTTTATACTGAAGCACAAAAATCCATGTCTAAAGAGCAATATTCAGATGCTATTAAGCGACTTGAAGCATTGGAAACCATGTATCCGTTCAATGATTATGCTGAACAAGCCGAGATCGATCTAATATATGCTTATTATCAAAAAGGTGAGTATCCAGCAACGGCTGCAACGGCTGAACAGTTTATTCATCTTTATCCACGAGCAAAACGTGTGGAATATGCTTATTACATGAAGGGGCTGGCTAATTTTCAACAAACTCGTGGAACGATGGCCAATGTTTTACCTTTAGATGAGTCATGGCGTGATCCAGGTACCCAATCACAAGCGTATTCGGATTTTGCAACATTGGTACAAAAATTTCCTGAGGGTCGATATAAAGCGAACGCATTGCAACGGATGATTTATTTACGTAATTTGTTTGCTCAGCGTGAGTTAAATACAGCTAAGTATTATTACGCTCGTAAAATGTATGTTGCCACAGCAGAACGTGCTAGTTATTTGATTAAAACCTACCCACAAGCTCCAAGTGCAAAACCAGCATTAGCACTTCTTTATCGTGTTAACGTGGCAATGGGCCTAAAAAAAGCTGCAGATGAGGCATTAGCTGTTTATCAAGCGACATACCACAGAAATCCGTAAAAATAGTTCATAAATGGTAGGTTGGGCCCATAGCCCAACCTACCATTTTAAAAGGGGGCTTCTTCTAAACTAACAGGCATGCTCACCTTTGATTTATCATTGGTTAGCGCTCCTAACAAATCATTTGCTAAACCACGCAATTCACCAGCTAGCAATGTTAATGCGGCGTCTTTTTGTTGCTGCTCATCATCAAGTTGACGAACGTCGCCAAACTCATCAATAAGATAGTCTAAGCATTTCAATCGTTTGAGCACTAATTCATGGGTTAACGTAAGCTGAATTCGTTCATTCCATATTACAGATAATTCTGCTGCAGCTAATCCTTGGGATAATAAATTCAATACTTCCTCAGCAGGTAATTCATAACCTTTGCAATTAAATCGTTTTTTCTCATCATCTAGTGAAATTAACAAACAATCTGAGGCTAGTTTAAAGGTTGACGGTAACATTGCTGGCTCATTGATCCAACTTGCAAAACGAATACCTAGATTTTCTGTGGGCTGCAACGGTTCTATACGAAGTCCAGGAACGGATTTGCGTAATAGTGATAACAATTGGGAGGCTTGTGTATTACTTGCTGTGTTAATAATAAGACGGTTAGTCGTGTGATCAAAGAGTGCAAACATACGTTTTTGGATGCAAAATGATTTAGGTAATAATTCAAACTCTAGATCTTCTGCTATCTGCGATTTTTCAGCGCGCTTTACCGTGCGTGCCTGTTGAGTCTCAAGCATTTGAACGCGTTCAGCAAGTTGCCGATTAATAACGCTACGTGGAAGAATTCGCTCTTCTTTCCCCATGCATATTAGCGTACAACCAGCTGTTTCGTGTACGAACTGATCTGCTAATACGGGTAACCAACCATAAATAAAGCGAGCATGGGGGGGGCAGGGTTTTAACGCTTCATCTGCCAGTAGAGAAGGGAGATCAGCTGATTTTTCTAGTTCAAATTGATAGATTAGCGCATTGTTAAACCACATGATTCATCCTCGTTGTAAAAAGAGGATGATGCTATCATGAAATGGACTATCCTATAGTACAAAATTAATAGACTTCTTTCGAAACTCTACTGTTTTAAAGACAATAAAATGCACAACTCGTAAGGAAACCTTGCGAAGCTACGTAGCTCTAGTGTAAATTAGCCAACTTTTAGCCTAGGGAAAATAGAGATGAAAGCAGCTGTTTATTTACATCAGGCGCGCGAGACAGCAATGCGGCGTGGGCATCCTTGGGTTTTTCCTAAAGCAATTGCACGTCAGACTGGCAAGCCCGTTACTGGTGAGTTAATCAATGTATTTAGTGCTGATGAACAATTGCTGGGTGTTGGTGTTTTTAACGAACACTCTCTTTATAGAGTCCGTGTATTGGCTCAAGCATTCGAACAAATAGACATGGCATCTATTGCCAGTATAGTGTCTCATCGGCTGCATCAAGCCTTGTTACTTCGAAAAAGTATCCATTTGCCTAGTGCTGTAACAAGCGCTTACCGCTTATTTAATAGTGAAGGTGATGGTCTTTCGGGTCTTACCATTGACTGTTTTAATCAATCCTATGTGGTAGCAAGCTCCGCATATTGGGTAGAAGCACATAAGGACGTCATTTGTCAGGCGATTAGAGAGGTCATATCTACTGACAATATTATTTGGTTGGCACAACCAAAGCCATTGGCCCAAGATGGTTGGGAGCAGGTTGTTAACCCTGAAAAAATGGGTACGGAACAGGTGTTAGAAGTGGGTGTTCGGTTTGAAGTTGATTTTTCAAATACGCAAAAAACAGGACTTTTTCTAGATCAACGTGAAAATCATCAACGAATAGCCACACTAGCAGCAGGAAAGCGTGTGTTAGATCTTTATACGTATACCGGTGGATTTGCACTGCATGCAGCGAAAGCCGGAGCAGCTCAGGTCACTGCTGTTGATAGTTCAGCGCAAGCAATTGCCTTAGCTAAACGGAATGCAACATTAAACAATCTTGATTCTATTGAATTTATAGAAGCCGATGCGCGTGATTATTTGGCTAAAGCAGGGGATTATGATTTAGTTATACTTGATCCACCTAAATTAGTACCATCGCAACGACATCTTGAACGTGCCAAAAATTATTATCGTTTCTTACATAGAGAAACATTCAAATATATGCAAAGTGGCTCTCTATTATTAACGTGCAATTGTTCATCGGCTCTTTCTGCGCAACAGTTTACTGAGCTTGTTAGTTTTCAAGCGATTGCTACTGGAAAAATAGTACGTATTTTAGGTGTTTTTGGACCATCAAGTTGTCATCCAATGTTGGCTGCCTTTCCAGAAGGTCATTATTTAACGGCGGTACTATTAGCGATTGTTTAAATAGCGATATTGTACGAACAATCCCCACAAGGAGTGAAGATGTTATTAATTAGGGAAAATTCAGGGTTTGTATTGGTTGATGTGCAAGAAAAATTAACTCCCCATGTTTTAAATTCAGATGCATTGATTGCGCGTTGCCAATGGTTACTTCGTTTGGCAACGCAGCTTGATGTGCCGTGCGTTGTAAGTGAGCAGTATCCTCGAGGTTTGGGACGCACTGTTGAACCACTTCTGCATCTAACAACTCATGACAAGTGCATTGATAAAGTTCATTTTTCTTGTTATCGAGAATCTTCGTTTGTTAATCATTGGCAAACCTTAAATCGGCGACAAGTTGTTATTGCGGGTATTGAGACTCATGTTTGTGTGCTACAAACAGCAATAGATATGGTGGCTTCAGGGCTGGATGTATTTGTGGTTGTCGATGCTGTTAGTAGTCGACATGAGCTTGATCATAAATATGGATTAAAGCGTATGAAGCAGGCAGGCATTAATTTGGTTACCTCTGAAATGGTATTTTTTGAATGGGTAGGTCAAGCCGGTACACCAGAGTTTAAAGCATTAAGTCAGGCTTATTTGCGTGGTTAACAAGCTGCAAGAGGAGATGTTATGGATTTAAATAATCAAATTGCTGTTATTACCGGTGGTGCTTCTGGTATGGGTAAAATGTGCGCAGAATTTCTGTCTCAAAGAAGCGTGCGTGTTGTGATTTGGGATAGAGAGGTTAGCAGTTCGGATATGTCTGCTGTAGTTTGTGATGTTAGTTCTGCTGATGCTGTTGAGCAGGCATTAGCGACAACGATAGCTAATGTGGGCGTGCCTAGAATCTGTATAAATTGTGCAGGGGTAGCTCCTGCACGACGGATGGTAGGTAAAGAGGGAGCTATGCCCTTAGAGATATTTAAGCAAGTTATTGATATTAATTTGGTCGGAACGTTTAATGTGATGCGAGTTGTCGCTGATGCAATGATCCGTTTGCCAGTATTAGCTGAGTCAGAAGAGCGTGGAGTTATTATTAACACAGCATCCATTGCAGCTTATGAGGGGCAAATTGGTCAGACGGCTTATAGTGCCTCGAAAGGAGGCGTTGTTGCAATGACATTGCCCGCCGCTCGTGAAATGGCGCAATATGGTATTCGCGTTAATGCAATTGCTCCAGGGCTTATTGCTACCCCAATGTTATTAAATATGCCACAAGACGTTCAAGATAGTTTGGCCGCAACAGTACCTTTCCCTCGACGCTTTGGTAAGCCAGAAGAGTTTGCTGCGTTGGCTGCGCATATTGTTGAAAATGGTATGATCAACGGTGAGGTCATTCGTTTGGATGGTGCATTAAGGATGCAGGCACGATAGGTTTATATTGCAATAATTTTTTGGTGGGCAAAGCGCTATTTTGCCCACCCCAAATGTGTTTGTTGGTTGCTAAGCTAATTCAAGCTCCTCTGTTACGAGTGTATGTTCTAGTAATTTTGAAGCGATACGTTCACTATTCATTTCATACCGGCCTGCCGATAACTCTTCTTTAATAAAGGCTAGTTTTGCCTGGTTTGATTCCGATGCATTGAAAATATGTGCTTTCAAGGCTTCTAATTGTTGGGCTGTATCTTCGAAGTTTAAATTTCTGATGAGGGTAGACGGAGTTGTATTAGAATTCCCAGTTTTGTTTACGCGCTTAGCCATGACAATATCCTCTGTTGTGCCCACCATGTTATCGGCTTATTTTAAAAAAACTTTAGATAATTTTATAGGTAATTCATTCTTGTTTAAATGACAGTTCCTTGCTTTAGAAAATTAATGATGCAATCATTTGATTGCATCATTAATAGGAGTGGGAGTAGTTTTGGACTTTAAATTTAAACCGCCGATATAAAACTAATACACTAAACAGTGCGCTTATAATCATTCCCCACCATAGACCAATTGCTTTAAAATAAAGATAATGTGCTAAAAAATAACCAATTGGTAACGCAATACCCCAGAAACTAATAATTGAGACAAATAGGGTAAACCGAGTGTCTTTTAAACCGCGTAAAGCGCTCAGGCATGATAATAAAAGGCAAGCTATAACAGCTAAGCTCAGTGTTAATAAAGTTAGTGCAGAAATACGGTATGAAAATGAAAAAAAACAATCGGGCTTGGTGAGTTCACTTTTAGAAAAAAGTCGAAATTTCTCAATTGGGCGCTTTCATTTTCCTTTAGTTGCGGAGCTTGAGTATCATGGCCAGGAGTCTTTAACGGCAGCATTCACTTTTTTCCTAAGCCCAAAAACTATCACTAACGAACATAGTATTTTTCTATTTATAAGTTACCGGAAAAATTGCTTAACAAGCTGGATAAAAAAATTATTTTTAGTGCCCTTTTTTAAAGTAGCACTCAAACAAGATAAACACATTTTAGGCCAGCAAAATGCGAATATGATTTATTTTCCAGGTGTGCAATTCAAATCAACCGAATTGGATATTTTGCGCCCACACATTGAACGTATTCTGAATAATAAGTCTTTTTTATATCAAAAAACCTTTGGCCTTAACGTTTGATAGATTGTTGCTGAAGTAGCTAGAGCATTATTTCTGGACAAATGATGATTTTTTTTACAAAATGCTGCCTCTTTATAAATACAGAGTAAATAGGTGATGTATGCGCAAGTTAATCATGTATATAAAAATCGTAGTCATAGCTGCAACAATTGGATGTATTCAGCAAGTTAATGCTGGGACACAAGGTGTTCCGCATGGGGCTGGTGATGTAAGTTTTCAACATCAAATTTTACATTACGTTAATCAATATCGCATGAGGCATTTTCTAAGACCACTGAAAATGAGTGAGACTATATCTATAGAAGCAGAGAAACATAGTCGTGATATGGCGAACAAGTCTATGCCATTTGGGCACACAGGTTATACTGGGCGAATGAAGCGATTATATACAAAATTTGATCATTGTCGTGGTGGCGCAGAAAACGTCGCTTACTACAAAACAGATGCAAAAAAATTGGTAGATGCATGGATGGCAAGCCCGGGCCATCGGCAAAATATTATGGGTGGATATAATTTAACAGGTATTGGAATCGCTTATAGTAAGAAAGGATGGGCATATTATACTCAGATTTTTTTGCGAAGTGATGGGAAGCAGGTTGGTTAATAGGTTAGATCTATTGTGGGTTTCGAACCCACAATTATTTTAACGATATTTTGATGGTGTAGGCGTCTTCTGCGTATCTACGTTTTGTTTTTAACTCGTTTAAATTTTTAAACATATTAAATGTCCAATGATTATCTTGATAGCTTCTTGTCTTTACTCCAGAGGTTGCCCCAGCGTCTCTTTCTAAAAAACATTTTTTAGTCTTGGTGTTTGCTATATTCACCAAGGCATGAACAGGATTCGAGCCATCTTTATTAAGAAGGCAAAGACCTTCATTAAGTCCAATGTCAGAAAACTGATGATTAACAATTTGAAATCGTTTATGGTGCTTAATGGCTTGTATAGTTTGTTGAATATCAGCCTTTTGAGTACTCATTTCAATTAAAAATAGTTTGGTTTTTTGTTGATGCGTCACTGATATATCGTTTGGTCTTAA
This sequence comes from uncultured Legionella sp., assembly GCA_964654255.1. GTDB lineage: Bacteria > Pseudomonadota > Gammaproteobacteria > Legionellales > Legionellaceae > CAZYME01. Next base: position 11,207 of record CAZZGV010000025.1, read on the forward strand.
GGTTCGGTCGTTTGTTAATATTATTGCGGATAATTGGTGTTCTGCTACTTGGGGGCGAAGTTTAATATGTTGAGATTTTACTAAAATTTGGTACATGACTCGTTTTTTAATAGGTGGCTGATATTCTGAGACAAAGTCAGTTACTTTGTTTCCCATAGCAACAACGTGTTCTACTGAAGCCAAACAAGAAATGGGTAGTTTTGGTGCATTTTTCAATCGACCAATAATAGTGCAGGTAGATGTTTTGTTTTTATAAAGTAACGAATGATTAATGTCGGGATTCTCATTCAAAGCACACATAGATAAACCCCTTTCTCGTGTTGTGCCATCGGGAGGAATATTCTGATGTATTTTCATGTGCGCATCAATTTGGCGCCGTTGAGCGCGTGCTGTGATTTGGGATACTTTTTTACTATTTTCTCTATAATAATGCGTTTCAAATTTTGTTTTACTCAAAATGCACGGCCTCTCATCACATAATGATTAATAATTAATCTATTATATCACAAAAAACACTTTATGTTCTTTTTGTGTAATTTTGTTATTGGTTAGCTTTTTTATTTTTTTTATTGGAGCTGTCTATACTAGATTGATAATAATAAAAATAGAGGACTAATATGAGACTGCGCAAAATTTCACGTTTTGTAACGCTGGGGGATAGTCTTTCCGATAGAGGTACTATGAATAATCGGTACTTGTTCGGTTTTATACCTATGAAGTGGTTAGCAGGATTAAGTGGTGAGTCCCCAGCAGGGCGATTTACTAATGGATTAGCCTGGAGCGATCATATTGTAGCTATGTTTTCTAATTCATTTTTTATTAATGAACTTAAATATCCTCAAAAACCTGTAGGTGCAGTGCCTTATTCTAGGGACGATATTGATCTAAATTTTGAAAAGAAACAAAGAACTGGCTTGGATTCTGAGGATATTGTCGATGCAATAATCCATCACAACCGTAGAACTAAATCGGGTTTTGTGTCTCAGGAACAAGCTGATGATTTTATTAATAAAAATGAGCAATTAGTGTATAAAATTCGCAATGTCTACAGCTTAAAAGACGATAAAAAAGTAAGCTATCAGGGAGAAAATCTTGTTAGAAACTATAACGAGGGTGGTCTTACTTCATTTGATTACAGTTGGGTCATTAATAGTATAACAACTTGGACACTGAGTAGCTTGAAATTATTTTTTACGTGTTTAATCTTAGCAACACTTGGTGAGAAACGCTCACAATTATTGGAGGATGATAAAAAACAAGGAGTTACAAACAAACATAAAGCTGAAACATTGGTTATTGAATGGTCAGGTGGGAATGATTTAATTACTGCAAATCCAAGACCTTCTCAAATAGCCGCAGAACGAGCTGTTGCTGCCCGTGTTGAGAATCTAAAAGAGTTAATGAAAAATGGTTATCAACATTTTGTATGGTTTAATTTACCTAATTTAGCGCTTACACCTAAATATCATTCACAAAGTTCAGATGAGAAGGCAAATGCAGAAAAGTGGATAAGGTATTTAAATAGTGAACTGGAGAAAGCGTGTAAAGAGTTGTCTACCAATTATCCGCAGTGCACATTTGAGCTATTTGATGTGAATAGTATTTTTGATGAAATTTATCAAAATCCAGAAGAATATGGATTCGATTCGGCAAAGCTTGGCAAGAGTTATACAAAAGAATCTCTTCACATTAATCAAGATGGCACGTCCCCTGCAAAGGGGTATATGTTTTGGGATGATGTGCATCCAACAGCCGATGTTCATGCAATTTTAGCGGATCGTTTTTACAAAAAATTTAATGATAAATACAGGTTTTCCCCGCCTAAAAATGATGTTGCGGCGGAAGAAGCAATTGATCTTACTGAACAAGAATTACTTGCTGCGTATCGAAATGTTCACAGTAAAAAAATAACAAAGACGCAACATGCATTTTTTCGTAGTGCACGACCACAACATATCTCATTTGAGGCGTCTCTTGAAGGCATCCTTATTCAAGCGTTGCATCAGGGGGATAAATTCGCTCTTTCAACTATGAAGGAGTTGAATTGGTTGAATGCTAAGGGTGAGGTAACGCTAAATTGCCCAGTGCTAAAAAGGTCTATTCAAAATGCACATGATGCGCAGACAGCTTTTCAGACAGAGTATGGTGATTGCATGAGTGCTCCATTGTTAGTGCATCCATGAGCTAGCTATTGATGTTATCGTCGTTTTTGCAAATAACGTGAAGCAGTCCAGGTTGATGTTGAGTTAAAATACTGATTAGGACTGCTTACTTAATAGGTATGGGGTGCTAATAGTCTTCGCTGCCTCGATCAGGAACAATTCGCGTATTTTTGCCGTAAATAACTAAAACATGCTGTTTGTTTTTAAATTTGCTTTTTTCAGCTTGAACAATAGAAATAATGTGACCACTATTTAAGCGGACCACATATTCATAGCCATGAGTCCGAACCAAGCTATTATCAGCATAGTCATTTGTGTTGGCTTTTAGATTGATGCTCTCATTATGTTTGTTGTGAAGTCGAACTGGGCGACTGGAAATAATTGTTCCGGGAATAACTTTTTTTATCTTCCCGACTTCCGCCGCATCATAATCGCCGGGG
>CAZZGV010000026.1:0-13495 GCA_964654255.1 uncultured Legionella sp.
GCACAGCAGCAGACAAGCCCTCATCCATGGTAAATCGCTCACGTGACCATGCTGCGGATGAACCAATACGACGCATTTGACGGGTAATTTCACCACCAGACTCTTCTTTCCAGGCCCAGACACGTTCTAAAAATTCATCACGGGTCATGTCTTTGCGTGATAATCCTGCTTTATCGAGTTGACTTTCAACCACTAATTGAGTAGAAATCCCCGCGTGATCCGTTCCTGGTTGCCATAAAGTGCGTGAACCCATCATGCGCTGATAGCGAATGAGCGTATCGATTAAGGTATGTTGAAAGCCGTGACCCATATGCAAACTGCCCGTCACATTCGGTGGAGGGAGCATAATGCAGAAGGGTTTGCCATCGCCTTGGGGTTCAAAATAATGCTGGTTTTCCCAGGCTTTATAACATGCTTCTTCGATAGCTTGCGGGGAGTACGTCTTATCCATGGTTTGACCTGTATGACTCAAAGTCGCGAATTTTAACATAACCGATGGGCATCATTCATCACAATTTAGTGGGTGTTATGTGCTTTACCACATAAAAATGATAAAATAATAAGCTTTAAGTTAAATATTGGTCTAATATGTATAAACAAAGATCGTATTTATTGAAGAATAATTTAAAAAAGGGAATGCAATAAGAATGAAAAAAAGTCTATTTTATAAAGCGGGATGTATGATTTACCCACTCAGGTGGTACATTCTCGCACTGTGGCTAATTGCCATAGTAGCCTGCATTCCATTCTTACCCAATATCATAAGGCCATTTACAACGACAGGGTTTATTGATGAGAAAGCTCAAAGTACACTCACTCAACAGTATTTGAATAAAAATCTGGGTTATAACGATAGTAATAAATTTATCATTATTTATCATAGCCGAACTCTTCTTGCTACAAACACTAAATATATCAACAAGATAAAAGAGTCATTGTCCGGTCTTGATCATTTTCCTGTGAAGCATTATGTGGTGCTTCCAGATAGTGACAAAAAATTCATCTCTAAAGACAAGCATACAGCATATGCTGCCGTGATATTTAAGACAAAAGAACCGCTTAATGATGAGCAACTAGCTGAATTTAAATCACTGATAAAAAAACCATCTAATATGACCATTCAAGTGGGTGGCGAGCTTATCTTTGTAGATGAGGTAAATAATCAAACAAAGACAGATTTGTATCGAGTGGATTTTATAGCAACACCAGCGGCTATTATCACATTGATTTTTGTGTTTGGTTCATTGGTCGCGGCGGTACTGCCTATTATTTTAGGTGGTGGTTGTGCGTTGTTGATACTCATTATGCTTTATTTTTTAGGTCATGCATTTGCATTATCAATTTTTACGCTCAACATTGCATTGTTGTTAGGGCTTTGTTTGAGTTTAGATTATTCCTTATTTATCATTAGTCGATTTTGTGATGAGTTACGAAGTAAGCGATCCATTCAAGAGGCCATTGCTATAACACAGAGTACAGCAGGAAAGGCAATTTTCTTTAGTGGTATTGCTGTTTTTGCAAGTCTTAGTGCTTTGCTATTGTTTCCCATTAATATTTTATTTTCGGTAGCCATTGGTGGTTTGGTTGCTGTGTTTGTTGCCGTATTGACTGCAATTGTTGTTTTGCCTGCAGCTTTATGCGTCCTTGGGAAAAATATAAATTTCCTATCTGTAAGACGTATAAAAAAGAAAAAGAGTAAGCATTTTAGTCTTTGGCATTGGTTGGCTGAAAAAGTTGTTCAACGGCCTATTCCTTCATTTGTTACTATTCTTGTTGTGTTGTTGTGTTTGGGATACCCATTTTTATCGGCTAAATATGGGGTTTCAGATTTTCGTATTTTTCCGGAACATTCCGAGGATAGAAAGTTTTTTGATACATATGCTGAAAAATTTAAGGAGCCCGAGTTAACGCCAATTATTATGTTGGTAAAAACAAACGATGGCTCAATTTTATCGCAACGCAATATTTCCAAATTATATACTCTTGCGGATAGGGTGAAGGATATCGCTTCTGTAGCCGAGGTTAATAGTATTGTTACGACAACACCCCGTTTAAGTAAATCTCAGTATTATCAGTTGTATCACTTACCCAAAAAATCAATGGATAAGAATATTAAAGAGTTGTTATCGACCACAACGGGATCAAATTTTACCGTGATGGGTATTGTTAGCAAGTATCAAATTAATTCGCCTCAAATGAAAACATTGATAACTGATTTAGAAGCAATGAAACCCATCAAAGGGTTGAGTGTATCGTTTACTGGCACCCCAGTAAGTAATAGGGATGTTCTTGAGGGTATTTCAAATGTTCTTCCATACGCTATTTTGTGGATTATGGTGTTTACGTACATCATTCTGTTAGTTTTACTCCGTTCTATATTTTTGCCTATCAAGGCGATCTTGGTTAATTTATTAAGCCTTGCTGCATGTTATGGGGCACTTGTGCTGGTATTCCAGGAAGGTTATTTGCATCATCTGTTAAATTTTGAAACACAGGGTATGTTAGATATTAGTTTATTGGTTATTATTTTCTGTGCGTTGTTTGGATTTTCGATGGATTATGAGGTGTTTTTATTAACGCGCATTAAAGAAGCCTATGAAATAAGCCATAACAACAAAAAGAGTATTGTGTTTGGTATTGAAAAAAGTTGTCGAATTATTACCAGTGCGGCGGTGATTGTGATTGTAATCTGTGGTTCTTTCTTGATAGCGGATGTGTTGATGGTTAAGGCGTTTGGTCTTGGAATAGCTGTTGCAATTTCAGTTGATGCGTTTTTAATCCGTACCATCTTAGTGCCTGCTACAATGACAATTACTAATAAATGGAATTGGTATTTGCCAAAATGGTTAGATAAAATTTTGCCGCATTTGTAGGGTTGACAATTGGTCGTTAGCATACCCTAGTTGGTTAGTGGAAAAAACTAGCCTTTTATGTGCTTAAGTCGATGATCTTCAGCAATAAACGTGTACATAGTGGGTACAACAAATAATGTAAACGCGGTGCCAATTAAGAGGCCGGTTGAAATGACTAGACCAATGTCAAACCGGCTTACTGCTCCTGCACCACTGGCGATAAGTAGGGGCAATACGCCAAATACCATTGCTGCCGTCGTCATCAAAATAGGTCTGAGACGAATAGATGCAGCTTCTTCAACAGCTGCTCGCTTATCGAGGTTTTTCTCTCGTTGTAACTGATTAGCAAAACTAACAATTAAAATACCGTGTTTACTGATAAGACCAATCAGTGTAATTAGGCCGACTTGAGTGTATATATTGATGCTAGCAGCTCCAAAATTTAAAGGTATGAGTGCGCCACAAATCGACATTGGTACACTGATAAGTACAATTAATGGATCGCGAAAGCTTTCATATTGAGCTGAAAGAACCAGAAAAATAACCAAAACGGCTAAAAAGAAGGCCAAAATCAATGTGTTTCCTTCTTGTACAAATTGCCTGGATTGCCCGCCAAAGTCATACGAAAACCCTTTGGGCAACACATTTTTTGCTTCATTTTCTAAAAATGACAACCCCTCGCCCAAGGTTTTGCCTGGCATCATTACGCCTTGGATGGTTGCGGAATTCAATTGTTGAAAGTGAGATACAGCGTTAGCGCGAGTTATTGCTTGAGGTGTTACAACAGTTGAAAGAGGGACCATTGTATCATCTGCAGTGCGAACATGGATCTGGCCTAATTGGTCTGGGGTTAGTCTAAACCGTCTGTCTAATTGGGGAATAACTTGATAACTACGGCCCTCTAAATTGAAAAAATTGACGTACCCACCCGATAATGCACCGGCGATACTGCTACCAATTTCTTGCATATCTAGTCCTAGATCTGATGCTTTAGCGCGATTTATTTGTAAAATAATTTCCGGTTGATTAAATTTAAGGCTGTTATCCAGATAGATAAATAATCCACTTTTCTGCGCTTTTGCGATTAAATTTGTCGAGACGTCTAATAAACTTTGAAAGTCATTGGTGGTCTTAATAACAAACTGAATGGGTGTCCCGCTGCCACCGCCTGGAAGTGCAGGTGGAATGACCGCAAACGCTTTTAGTCCCGCAATTTGGTCTAATTTTTGTTGTAAAGGTTGCTTCATTGAAAATTGTTTGGTTGAGCGTTGATCCCATGGTTTTAATACTAAACCTGATATAGGTTGAGCTGCGTTAATAGTAAAAAAATGGTCGCCCTCAGGAAAGCTACGATAAATATCATCAAAGGGTTTAGTGTAGGATCGAATATAGTTGAGTGTTGCATATTGAGGTGCTGTTCCTACCACAAAAAAGAAGCCTTGGTCTTCTTCTGGAGCGGTTTCTTTTGCAGTGTGATTATATAAATAAGGTAGCATTAGTAAAATGATGGCAGCTAATACTAACATCAGGGCGCGAGAATCAAGTACGTTGTGTAACGTATGTTTGTATTGAATTTTAAGTGTATTAAAGTGGTGATCTAGGAATTTAACAAAACGCGTATTGCTAATTTCTGCTGAAAGAAATTTTGAGCACATCATGGGGGAGAGCGTTAGAGCTACTATTCCCGAGATAATGACCGCTGAGGCTAGTGTGAAAGCAAACTCTTTAAATAATACACCGGTTAAACCCTGCATAAAGCCAATAGGGGCGTAAACAGCGGCTAAGGTAATTGTCATTGCAATAATAGGAACCGCAATTTCCCTGGCACCTATTATTGCTGCGCTAAATGGATCTTTACCTTCTTCAATATGACGATGAATATTCTCAACCACAACTATGGCATCATCTACAACAAGCCCAATGGCGAGTACAAACGCAAGAAGGGTAAGTAGATTAATTGAATAACCTAAAAATAACATCAGTGTACAGACGCCGATGAGAGATAATGGAATGGTTACAATAGGAATAAATACAGAGCGAAGGGAGCCTAAAAATAAAAAGATAACGACAATTACAATTAATGCTGCTTCAATAATAGTATGTACAACTTCGTTGATAGACGCTCTAATGAAATTGGTTGCATCATAAACAATAGTTCCCGTTAAAGAGGGTGGGAATTGGCGTTGAATAGAAGGAAAAATTTTACGAATATCATTGATAACGGTCAGAGGATTGGCGGTAGGTGTGGGGGTAATGCCGATAAACACAGCTTTTTTACCATCAAAGGTGACGCTGGTGTCATAATTCTGTGAGCCCAGTGTTACTTTACCAATATCTTTTAAACGTATGATCGATGTTTTATCACTGCGAACAATTAATTTTTTGAATTCTTCTACATTATTTAAAGCGGTTTCAGCGGTAACATGAATAGCGACATACTCGCCTTTTGTTCCTCCAGCAGCCGTTAGAAAATTGTTGTTTGCAAGTACTTTGAATACGTCAGATGGTGTAACATGCAGGGCCGCCATTTTAATAGGGTCTAGGAAAACTCGCATAGAGTAGGTGGCACCACCTAAAATGGCTGCTTGTGCTACCCCATCAACCGTTTGTAACTGAGGCTGTACAACACGTGTAGTGTAATCCGTGATTTGCTGTGGAGTCATATCTTGGCTATCTAAGCTGATATACAATAGCGCGGTAGAAGAATCAGATGTTTTAACAATGACAGGTTGTTGTGATTGTGGCGGTAGTTGGTTTAATGTTTGTTGTACTTTACTCATGACATCGGTGAATGCCACTTGTGGATTAAAATTAAGCTTGATGGTTAATGTAATAGTGCTTAATCCTTGAATACTTGATGACGTCATGTAATCAATGCCCTCGGCGCTGGCCACGGCACTTTCAAGAGGAGTAGTAATAAAACCGGCAATAAGATTTGCATCAGCACCTGGGTAGGCTGTAGTCACGGTGATAACCGTATTATTCATCCGTGGAAACTGACGAATTTGTATATTGGAAATAGAATTTAGTCCAAATAAGAGAATTAATAAGCTCACCACCATTGAGAGGACAGGTCGCTTGATAAAAATATCAGTGAAATTCATGTGTTATCTCAAATTGATGGCTTATGACAAATAGCAAAATAGTTACTCGCCAAGCTCATCTGGGTTTATGCTATTTTTTAGTTGCACACGATTGTTAATCACTACAGGTGTGCCGTCTTGTAATTTTAATTCGCCTGAATTTACAACCCGCTGACCTGCCTTAACCCCTTTTTTAATCACGGTATAGTTCCCTTGTTGGTCACCAGTTGTTACAAAAACGCGCTTAACAACCAATTGATCTTTATTGTTGCTGTCGTTTTCGATGATATAAACAGAGTTACCATAGAGACTATAAGAAATTGCTGTAGTAGGTAAAACAATTTGGTTGGGTATGGGCGGTTGTTGCACATCAATAGCAGCAAACATACCAGGAATGAAATTAAATGATTCGATTTTATTTTTGGTATTCAAAGCGCTGTTGCACGTTACAATCATTTTACCGTCTTGCGTGCGTTTTTTTACGGTAAGCAATGGCGAGTGGCTGGGATCTTGCATTGCTTCTAGGGGACAATTAGGAAGGGTGGCTTGTATTTGAATATTGTGAGTTTTTGTATCTATTCGTGAGTTGATAGCAGTTATCTTGCCTTCAAAAAGTAGATTAGGGTTTTTTTCAACGCGAAATGTAACAATTTGGCCAGGGTGAAGACGATTAAATAATTGCTCGGGCAGGTAGAAATTTAGATAAAGAGGATCCATCGATTGGAGCGTAACGATTTCAGTTTGTCCTGGGATAATATATTGACCGAGGTTAACTTTACGGATACCAAGTTGGCCTGCAAAAGGCGTTGTAATATGTTTATGGTGAATGCTCGCTTGGGCTTTTTCAACTTCAGCTTGTGCTTGCAGTAATTTGGCTCTTGCCTCATCAACGCTCGAGCCGGGTGTTGCTCCGCGTTTTAATAAATCTGTTTGTCGTTTGTAATTAATTTCTTGCAGTGCAAGTTCTGATTGATTCGCTTTTAATATGGCTTGATCAATGCTGTCATCTATATCAATGAGTGGTTGGTTGGCTTCGATATATTGCCCTGATTGGAAATGCAGCGCTACGACATTGCCGGATACTTGAGAATTAACCTCCACGCCATTAATGGCATTAAAATTGCCCACGGCATTAATTTGTGGCTCCCAATTTTGTTGTTTTGCTGTGATTGATGACACTGAGACAGCAGGTGGAGTGTAATTGGCAAAAAAGCGCTTGATCATAAAGGCTTTGATAACGTTAAAAAGTATTATGACGCCAAAAAGGATAGCTACACCAGTTACGACGGTTTTCACACGTATTTTCATTTGAGTTCCTAATTTGCATCGTCATGTAATGTGATAACAGCCAGCGTTCCTATTTGTGCGGCTTTGTCATATTAACATAATTTTTTAGGCTCTAATATATTGATTTTTAGATGAAATTTTAAGCATTAGCATGGCCGTTAAGTGCTAATAAAAAAAACCCATTGACTAATTTGAAGACTTTGTTACCATCGATTTTCCATCTACATAAAGGAATAACCATGAAATTAAAACCGTTGATTTTGGGACTTTGCATAGGCTTGTGTTCATCTGTGTTTGCAGCTAATGAGGCATTACAATCTCCAGTAAGTGGTGTAGAAAATCGGGCTCCATTAAAAAAAGCGTCTTATCCTGGTTATTGTGAAATAGAGATTATTAACAATAGTTTTGATGATATACGTGTATATGGTGTTTATGATGATGGTTCTTCTATGACTCCGTTTAATATGTATAGTTTTGAAGCGCCTTATTATATACCTTTGTACTATTATGGTTATTGTCATGCAGGTATGAATTTGTATATCGATACATTCAGCGGGTATCACATTTATGCTGGGTATACAGAGCGTAGAACAACGATTCGTGTTGTACCTTATCTTGCTAATCAGCTAAAAGCAGAAGTTCGCATGAAGTAGACTATCTTCATTTGAAGATTGAATTCCTACTAACTAAGTGGCTATTTACCAACACGAGCTGAGGGTATGTAGTCACTTTTTACATTATTCTGAATACTGTGAGGTAGTCCACTAATTACAGCAGATTCTTCACTGTGTTCAGAATGTTGTGGTTGTGTAGTAATTGATTTTAGCGTTTCTGTTCGAGGATGAGAGCATGACTCCTCATCAACACTATGGTAATCTTGGCACATTTAATTACAACGGAGGCATGATGTTAAGGATATTTAAATTATGCGTATTGGCTGCTTTTACCCTTCTTATTATTGCTTGTGCTGCCACACCGACTCAAGAAAGCACAGGTCAATACCTTGATAGCTCAGCAACAACTGCCAAAGTAAAAGCAAACCTTGTAGATAATTTAGGGGCAAAAGGGTTAGCAATACAGGTCAATACGTATAAAGATGAAGTACAGCTGAGTGGGTTTGTTGATAACAATGTGATTAAAAGACACGCAGGTATGATTGCTGCTAATACAATAGATGTAAAGCGAGTACGAAATAATTTAATTGTTAAGCAACACATATAAGGATCGCGAATGTTTGACGAAAATGAAACGATTGCAGGGTTTGATGATGTGTTATGGCAGGCAATTGAAGCGGAAGCCCGTCGTCAAGAAGATCATATTGAATTAATTGCTTCAGAAAATTATGTGAGCCCTCGAGTCCTACAAGCACAAGGTTCAGTGTTAACCAATAAATATGCAGAAGGTTATCCTGGTAAGCGGTACTACGGCGGATGTGAGTACGTTGATATTGCCGAGGAATTAGCTACTTCTCGAGCTAAGCAGTTATTTTCAGCTGATTATGCTAATGTGCAGCCACACTCAGGTTCACAAGCAAATGCTGCGGCAATGATGGCGTTGTTAGAGCATGGGGATGTTGTTTTAGGAATGGCATTATCCCATGGCGGTCATTTGACGCATGGAGCAAGTGTTAATTTCTCTGGAAAAATATATCACGGTATACAATACGGTCTTGATATAAAAACAGGCTTGATTGATTATGATGCAATGGAAGAGCTCGCTCTTACGCATAAACCAAAAATGATTATTGCTGGTTTTTCTGCTTATTCGCAAGTTATCGATTGGGTTCGTTTTCGTACTGTTGCTGATAAAGTAGGTGCTTATTTGATGGCTGATATGGCCCATGTAGCAGGTTTAGTGGCTGCTGGCTTATATCCCTCTCCAATTCCGTTTGCTGATGTTGTAACCACAACAACACATAAAACACTCCGTGGTCCACGTGGTGGATTAATTCTCGCGAAAGCTAATGAGTCTGTAGAAAAAAAATTAAACTCGGCTGTTTTTCCTGGTACGCAAGGCGGGCCCTTGATGCATGTGATTGCTGCAAAAGCAGTGGCTTTTCAGGAAGCGCTACAGCCGGCATTTAAAGACTACCAACAGCAAGTGATAACTAATGCAAATGCACTAGCCAAGGGATTGCAAACACGGGGATATCAAATTGTTTCTGGCGGAACTAAAAACCATTTGATGTTAGTTGATTTAATAGACAAAAATATTACCGGAAAAGAAGCCGATAATGCTCTAGGTCTTGCAAATATTACTGTAAATAAAAATACAGTTCCGAATGATCCGCGCTCGCCTTTTGTGACAAGTGGTTTGCGATTGGGAACACCCGCAGTTACAACGCGGGGATTTAAAGAGTTAGAAATGTCGTTTTTAGCGGATTGGATTGCTGATGTTCTTGATGATGTTAATAACGAAAAAACGATCACACGTATTAAAAAACAAGTGTTACAATTGTGCAGCGAATTTCCCGTGTATCGCCGTTTAGGATAGCTGTATTTAAAGGTTGAGCATTACGATGTATTGTCCATTTTGTCATGTACAAGAAACTAAGGTAATTGATTCACGTCTGGTTGCAGAAGGTGCACAAGTTCGACGTAGGCGTGAGTGTCTTTTATGCCATGAGCGTTTTACAACCTTTGAAACGGCTGAATTGATTATGCCGGCGATTATAAAAAGAGATGGGCGACGTGAACCGTTTAGCATGGAAAATTTACGTGCTGGCATGTTGCGAGCGCTAGAAAAGCGTCCTGTCAGTGTTGATGCGCTGGAGGAAGCGATTGTATCTATTATGCAAAAAATTAGATGCGGCGGAGAGCGTGAAATTGAGGCCCGCCAAGTTGGTGAGTGGGTGATGGAGCAGTTATATCGATTGGATCATGTTGCCTATGTGCGGTTTGCATCCGTGTATAAGCGATTTAAAGACATCAGCGAATTTAGGCAAACTGTGGATCAAATAGATCAATCATCCTGAGGTAATTGTGGAAAAACAACTGATAAAAGGTAAGAGACGCGCGCGAAAATTGGCAGTACAAGCACTTTACCAGTGGTTGATGTCTGGTAGTGAATTATATGAAATTGAAGCACAATTTCGTGTGGCAAATAACATGGATAAAGTTGACCAGGAGTATTTTTGCCGATTGTTGCACGGGATTCCTGCTAATTTAAGTGCTTTGGAGCAAGCATTAACGCCATTTTTGGATAGACCAATTGAAGGGTTAAATCCTATTGAATTAACAGTATTGCGTATTAGCACGTTTGAACTGTTTCATTGTCTTGAAATTCCTTATCGGGTCGTGCTGGATGAGTCAGTTTCTCTTACTAAAGAATTTGGCTCTCAAGATGGGCATCGTTATGTTAATGGCGTATTAAATAATTTAGCCAAGCAAGTTAGAACTGTCGAAATCAATGGATGAGTTTTCATTAATTAATCAGTTTTTTAAATCTATCCCACATCAGCGAAAAGACGTGACGTTTGGTATTGGTGATGACGCTGCGTGTTTAGAGATACCGGATGGTATGCAATTGTTGGTTAGTTGCGATACGCTGGTTGAAAATGTACATTTTTTAAGTGAATGGGATGCCTATGATATTGCCTGCAAGGCAGTAATGGTCAATGTGAGTGATATTGCAGCAATGGGAGGTACACCTTGTTGGCTGACATTAGCTTTGACCTTGCCGGAGCTTAATCAACAATGGTTACAGCGATTTTCTCAAGGGCTGCATGACTCACTGAGTTGCTATAATATCGCTTTAATTGGGGGGGATACAACACGTGGGCCGTTAAGTGTGACGTTGACGATTCATGGGGTAGTTCCAAAGGGCACGGCACTTCGGCGTAGTACTGCTATTCCTGGTGATAAAATTTATGTGAGTGGAGAGCTTGGTGGTGCCGCGCTTGCCGTTGCTAACTTAACGCGCCAAGATATCGATGAACATGACAGTTCACTTCTTATGCAAAAATTACTTCATCCAGTGCCTCGTATCGATTTAGGCCCTTATTTACGTGCATATGCCAGTTCTGCCATTGATATTTCAGATGGATTAAGTGCTGATTTAAATCACATTTGTGAGGAAAGTCAGGTAGGTGCATGTTTATTTTTGCAAAATATCCCAATTCATCCCTTAATTAAAAAATACCATGGAAATAATGCGCTTGATTTTGCCTTAAGTGGGGGTGATGATTATGAATTGTGTTTTACAGTTGCACCCCAGTATGAAGAGGAATTATTAATGAGTATTGCGCGACAGGGATTGAGCTGTTATCGAATAGGCATGATTGAAAAACAGCGTGGGTTGCGAGCAAAAAAAATAGATGGCGACATAGTGCCGCTTGAGGTACTGGGTTATCGTCATTTTAGCTAGTAGATATGGATTTATACTCTAATCCTTCCCTTTAAGGGACGAGGGTTTTATCAATCTGTGCTCGAGGTAAAAATGAATGCTATGAAACCATCAAGTAAAGTGTGGCAAGATCCAATGTATTTTATTGCCTTTGGTTTTGGCAGTGGCTTAATGCCAATTGCACCTGGAACCTGGGGAACGTTGGCTGCAATGCCAATTTATCTGTTATTAGCACATACGTCATGGCAAATTTATTTAATACTGACATTATTAGCATTTTTTTTAGGTATTTTTATATGTGACAAAATATCATCAGAATTAGGTGTGCACGATTACTCAGGTATTGTTTGGGATGAGGTGGTTGGTTATTTGTTAACGATGTTTTTAGCGCCGGTAAACATATGGTGGATGATGATTGGATTTTTCTTATTTCGTTTGTTTGATATCTGGAAACCACAACCTATAGGTTTTATTGATGCGCGAGTGAAAGGTGGTTTGGGTATAATGTTAGATGATGTTCTTGCCGCTGTTCCTGCTTGGACAATACTGCAGCTATTAATATGGGGCGTGAGTCGGTTATGAATAAAAGCCATAAAGAATTAATTAGTATCAGTCTGAGCCTTGCTATAGTCGCTTTAACGTTGTTTATTATTCATCGTTTTATTCCTTCATTATTGTGGGCTGCTATTATTGCTATTTCTACCTACCCTTTGTATCGTCGATGGTGTTGGTTGTTCGGTGAACAGAAAAATGTAGCTGCAGCATTATTTACGGCTATATTAGCATTGATATTAATTTTGCCTGTTAGTTGGTTGATAAGCGTTTTAGTGAAAGAATTACAGGTATTTATCAACTACCTCCAGTTAATTAATAGCCAAGGAGGCCAGGCTCCTTCGTTTATTCGAGATATTCCTGTTATTGGTAACGATCTAATCTTATATTGGGATGCAAATATTGGACGTCCAGGTAATCTTAAATTTTTTCTATCAAATCTTCATTTATCGTTAACGCCTACTAGTTATTATATTAAGCAGATAGGTTTAAACTTGGCACATAGAAGTTTCCAGGTTGGATTTACATTGCTTTGTTTATTTTTCTTTTATCGTGACGGTGATAAATTGTTTCAACAAATTAATTACATCGGTGAATATTGTTTAGGTCAGCGTTGGTTTCGTTACGCAGACAGATTGCCTTCGGCCTTACGATCTACTGTAAATGGTACTATTGTGGTGGGTATTGGGGTGGGTGTTTTAATGGGGCTTTGTTATGCCTTAGTTGATTTTCCTGGCCCTACATTAATGGGTTTTATTACAGCATTTGCAGCAATGATTCCTTTTGTTGTTCCCGTAGTGTTTATTATCGCAGCGCTTATTTTGCTATTTAGTGGAAGCATGATTGCGGCAATTATTGTTATTGTTTGGGGCACTATCGTGATGTTTGTAGCTGATCATTTTATTAAACCCGTGCTTATTGGTGGCGCTATTCAATTGCCATTTCTTGCTGTGTTGTTTGGTATTTTAGGTGGGGTAGAAACGTTAGGATTATTGGGGTTGTTTGTTGGGCCAATTATTATGGTTTTATTTATCACCTTGTGGTACGAATCGCAGGATAATGTAAGAAATAAATATGATTAGTTGTAAGTGTAAGAAAGGAATAGGGTATGCCAATACCAATAGATGGTGTGTCACCATTGCAAAAAATTCATCGGCTAAAAGCAGAGGCTTTGGGCGGTAGTCTTGCTGCGAGAATTGAGCTTGGTTATATTTACTTAAAGGGAGATGGCGTATCTCAAAACTCGGCTTTGGCAGAAGTAGAGTTTCTCAATGTGTTGAAAGGGCCTTTTAAAAAAACAAGACCCACAACAGTTAATCAAGCGTTTTGCTAGGATGCGCTTGGAAGAAAACAATTTTCAAGCGCATCAAGACGCAG